>DAMDHZ010000026.1:0-30380 GCA_032101665.1 Brachybacterium sp.
GCACCGGTGACATCCGGGCGACCACACGGTCGGCACCCTCACATGGCGGGCCTGTGCTCGGCATAGGCCCTGCACAGCCGCGGCCCCGATCGTGGTCTCATCCAGCCACGGAAGGATTCCCGATGACCACCACGCCCGCCCCCGGCTCCCCGCACGACAGCTCGCACGACGAGGCCACGTCGACCACGACCGCGGCGTCGTCCACCACGACCGAAGCCTCGTCGGGCACGGCCGCGACCTCGCCCCGCACGCGCCGCCGCATCCGCCGGGGCCCCCTCGGCTCCCTCCGGTCGGTGCGCCGCACGACCGTCGCCGCCGCCCTGGCCGCGGGCGCCCTCGCGCTCGCCGCGTGCAGCAGTGCGACGGCGCTCACCGAGACGAGCGCCGCGACGTCGACCACGAGCAGCGCGACGAGCACGATCACGTCGGCCACCGACCTGTCGACCCTCGACACCCACGTCGACGACGACGACCTCACGTGGGACGACGCCGACGTCCAGGACATCACCCTGGCCGACACCGGATCGACGTCCGCGGCCGACGGCGTGACCGTCGACGGCTCGACCATCACGATCACCACCGGTGGCGTGTACCGGGTCTCCGGCACCCTGAGCGACGGCCAGCTGGTGGTCGCGGCTCCCGACGACGAGACCGTCACGCTCATCCTGGACGGCGCGTCGATCACCAACGCCGACGGCACCGCCATCGCGATCACGAGCGCCGACGAGGTCACGATCGACCTCGCCGACGGCTCGACGAACACGGTCGCCGACGGCACGGACTACGAGGTCGCGGACGACTCCACGCCCGTCGCCGCGATCGCGTCCGCGAGCGATCTGACCATCGCCGGCACCGGCGCCCTCGCCGTCACGGGCAACACCAACGACGGCATCTCGACCAAGGACGGCCTGGTCATCACCTCGGGCACGATCACCGTGACCGCCGTCGACGACGCGATCCGCGGCAAGGACTACGTGTCGGTGCTCGACGGCACGCTGACCCTCACCTCGGGAGGCGACGCGCTCACGTCCGACAACTACGAGGACGCCGACCGTGGCTGGGTGCTCATCACGGGCGGCTCGATCACGATCGACTCCGGCGACGACGGCATCGATGCCGAGCACGCGGCGCAGGTCGCGGGCGGCACGCTCGACATCCAGCAGTCGGTCGAGGGCATCGAGGCCCAGAACGTCTCGGTCACGGGCGGGGACACCTCGGTGGTCGCGAGCGATGACGGGCTCAACGCCACCGCCGCGACCACCGCGGAGGAGGCCGCTGCCGAGGATTCCGCGAGCGACGACGCGACCGACACCGCTCAGCAGGGACCGGGCGGCGGCTCTGAGGAGGACGACGGCTCCGAGATGCTGATCTCGGGCGGCACCCTCACGATCGACGCCGATTACGACGGCCTCGACTCCAACGGCACCATCAGCCTGCTCGGCGGCACCATCACCATCACGAGCGCCGCCAACGGCGGAGACGGCCCGGTGGACGCCAACGGCGACGTGGAGCTCGACGGCGCCACCCTGACCGCCAACGGCACCGAGATCACGTCGGCCGATCAGCTCGGCACCCAGGGCGGAGGGAGTGGCATGGGCGCCGGTGGTGGACAGCCCCCGTCGGGCGGCCAGGGCGGTCCCGGCCAGCAGGCCGGCGGCACGGACTCGACCGGCACGTCGGGGACGACCGACTCGACCGGCACGTCCGCCGACGCGACCGCCCTCGACAGCTGACCCGGCACCGCACGGGGGCACGGGCCGTCGCCGTGCCCCCGTGCGCTCAGCCGGCCTTGCGGAAGCTGATCCGCCGGGTGACGGTCGCCCGGTGGAGGAATGCCGCCATGGCGTCGCGGCGGATGGGCGCAAGCGGCTGATAGCTCCCGTCGGGCCAGCCCGTCGAGATGCCCTCGGCCTGGAGCCACGCGATCTCCCGTGCGAACTGCGATCGCGCCGGGACGTCGGTGAACGGCGCCGCCGTCGGGGCGGGCGTCTCGGGGCTGCCTGCATAGCGGTAGAGGAATGCGGCCATCGCGTCCCTTGCGATCGGCGCCGTGGGCCGGAAGGTGCGATCGCCGAAGCCCTGGGCGATGCCCTGCTAGTGGGCCCAGATCATCGCCTCGTCATGCTCCATCCCCGGCGTGACGTCCGTGAACGGCTGGGTGCGCGGCGGCGTGATCGCCGGCGCGCCCGCGAGACGATAGAGGTACTCGGCCATCGCGTCGCGGTTGACAGGGCTGAGCGGTCGGAAGGTGCCGTCGGGATAGCCCGTCGTGATCCCCTCCGACGCCATCCACATGATCTCGTCGTAGTACATCGTGCCCTCGGGCACGTCGGGGAAACCGGCGGGACGCTGGACCGGCAGGACCTGAACGACCGTCGGCCGCGGCCCCGACCCCTTCTCGAACTCGGGGAACATCGAGGTGGGCTCCTCGTAGCTGCCTTCCTCGCCGGGGTGCTGAACCGAGACGAAGGCTGTCCGATCCTGGTCGCGCACGATGGGGCCGCACGTCTCGGCGTCGGCCGGGACGGACAGGAACTGCTCGACGCGACCGCGCGCGTCACCCGTGAGGGTCACCCGGAACAGGCCGTCGTTGTAGCCGATGCCGTCGGGCGCGCCGTCGGTCGAGATCCAGAGGTTGCCCACGGAGTCGAAGGCGAGGTTGTCGGGACATGAGATCGGGGAGACCTTCTCCCCCGGGAAGCCGCTGAAGTATGTCGCGTCCCCCTGCGCGGGGTCGCCGCACACCAGGAGCAGGTTCCACGCGAAGGTCGTCGAGGTCTGGTCGCCCTGCTCGTCGATCTCGACCACGTGCCCGTCGCGGTTCTCGCGGCCCGGTGACCACCCTCCGCACAGGGGTTCCGGAAGCTCGCGGGTCCTCGAAGCACGGAGGCCGACCGGCCGGGCTCAGGCCGCGGCGGCCCGCTCCCGGCGGTGGGCGAGCCGCGCCTCGAGCTCGGCGCGCGTGGCCCAGCCGGTGAACAGGTCGCCGTCGGGCTCGAGGGCGCGGCCGTCGGCGAGCGCGCCGAGCACGACGGGCTCGAAGCCGAGCGCCTCGAGCACACCGCTCGCGCGCCGCAGCGCGCCGGCGTGGTCACCCACGAGCGCGAGGGCCCGTGGAGCACCGCGGTGCCGCAGGCCCGCCTCGTGCGTCTCGACGTCGTGGTAGCCGATGTGGTTGAGGGTCTTGACCACGGCGGACCGCGCGAAGTGCTCCGCGACGATCTCGCTCGTCGAGCCGGACCGGTCCGCGAGCCGTGCGGCGTCGAGATCGCCCCACGCGTTCGTCGCGTCGATCACGACCGTGCCGGCGAGCGCCGCGGGATCGGTCGCGAGCGCGACGTGCAGGGGCACGGCGAGCACCACGACGTCGCACGTGCCGAGCTCCTCGAGGGCGATGGGGTGGGCGGCGGGGACGCGCTCGCGCAGGGTGGCCGGTCCCTGGCGGCCGGCGATCCGCACGTCCAGGCCGCGCCGCACGGCCAGGCGTGCCAGGGCGGTGCCGATGCGGCCGGATCCCAGGATCGCGATCGACGACCGCTCCTCACCGGTTCGCACGGACACGTCGACCGGATGCCGGGGGGAGGCCTCGAGACCGGCGGCGGTGCGCAGGATCGACCGGGCCAGGGCGTCATTGCGTCGGAACACCGGCGCGTTCGTGCGCGGACGGGTGAAGGCGCCCAGCGGCAGCTCGGAGGTCCACGGGCCGGCCGCCCAGATCGTCCGGTAGGGGATGCCGTCGGGCCGCACCATGTGCTGCTCGGCATCGATCTCGAGTCGGCCGGGTGCTGCGGCGGCCTCACGGCCGCGCACGAGGGGTGCGGCCGACGCGTCGGCGCCCACGAAGGAGCGCAGCAGCGCGTTGGTGGACTCCCCCAGGGTCTGTTCGGGCAGGAATGCATCGATCAGGGCGCCCGCCTCGACGCGCGTGCCCGTACCGCCCTCGGCGACGAAGCGCCCGGTCACCTCGTCGGTGCGCACCCGCAGCCGGGGGCCCAGGAACGTGACGATCCCGGCGCGCTCGAGCGCGAGCAGCTGTTCGAGGCGATGCGGCGGCGGGCCCGAGTCCACGAAGCTGAACACCGAGTGCCACCACACGGGATAGTCGCCCGAGGAGTCCACGTGGAGGCGCTCGGCGGGCAGCAGCTCCACGAGCGCGCCCGTGATCCGCAGCAGCACCTGGAACAGCGCCCGCTCGTCGTGCGTGTCCACGCCGGTGCGCGACCTCAGGTCGTTCTCGAGATGGTGCACGACGGCGTCGCGGGTGAGGCGGCGGGCATCGCACGGGGGCAGCAGGTCGCGCGGGACCCATGAGCCGTCGGCCACGAGCCATGCCAGCGGGTCGTCGAGCCAGCGCAGCTCGGCGTCCTTCTCGACCGCGGGCGCCGGGGGGTAGGCGCGGCGGATCTCGGCGTCGATGAGCGGCAGTACGTCCTCGCGGAAGCGCACACGGCCCTCGGCGTCCTCGCGCGCGGCCACCGCCTGCTCCGTCAGGTGCACGAGGTCGGCCGGGCCCGCGGGCACCGACTCGTCGGCCACCTTGGAGTGGTAGGGGGCGCCGCGGCGTGAGCCCACCCACACGTGCGGCTCCTCCCCTGAGGCGAGGTACCGCAGCCGGCCCTGGCGGCCGGTGCCGGGGCAGGGCTCGAAACGGCCGCCGCGTCCCTCGGTGAGGAGGGACAGGAGGTCGACGAAGGCGAGCCCCATGCCGCGCACGATCACGTCCTGACCGGCGGTGATGCCCGACAGATCGACATCCCGCGCCGCCGACGGCGGGACGTACGCGCCACCGTGCCGACGGGCGAAGGCCGCGAGCGCGTGCCGGGCGGGCGTGGGGCGTGCGTCGGTGTGCCCGACGGTCACGAGCAGCAGGTCGGCCTCGAGGTGCCCGCCGTGGGCCAGCAGCACGCGCCACGGCCCCTCCGCCGGATGCACCGGATCGGCGGGACGTGCCGGATCGGCGTCCGTCCGCTCCGGCGCGCCCGTCCCGGAAGCCCCTGTCGTCCCGAGGCCCTCGATGCCCTCGGCGAGGGTCCGGTGCACGCGCACCTCGATCGTGCTCGGCAGCGCGGCGAGCACCCGGCCCGTGAACCACTCGAGGTAGAGAGCCTGGAGGCGCCGGCTCGCGAAGGAGTCGGCGTGCAGGCCGTCGATCTCGGCACGCAGATCGGTCGCGGCGGTCGGCTGCGCGATCCGGCCCGCGCGGATCTCCTCGGCCCACCCGGCGAGCGTGGGACCGGCCACGACGGGCCCGTCCATCCGCACCGTCTCGTCGGTGAAGATCGTCACGTCCTGGGCCCGCGAGTTCATGAGCAGGAGCGGGCTCTCCGTGAGGTCCCAGATGCGCCCGGCCCCGGGCATGTGCGGCTCGATGACGTCGACGACGAGCGGACGCCCGGCGAGCAGCGGTGCGCTCGCGGACATGCGTTCGAGGATCCCGAGGGCGCGCGGACCACCGCCGATGACGGCCAGGTGCACGGGTGTCGCGAGATCGGAGCTCATGCCAGAAGTCCCTTCCGAGGCGTTTGTGACGACGTGTGGCGGACTCGAAAGCCGGGCCTTGCGCCTCCATTAGGTTCGCTTATAGATTCCATCACCGCAAGCTATGACGGCCTGGCGTTCACAGAGCGCCACACCCCCGCCCCCTCGTTCCTGTCCCGGAAGGCGACGCCATGAGCTCCACCACCACCCTGCGGAGTCCCGGCACCGATGCGCGGCCGACGGCTCCCGCGCCGACCGGCTCCTCGTCCGGGACCGCCGACGCCACGAGCGGCTCGCTGGCCCCCGACGCCATCGCACAGCTGCGCATCGCCCCCGCCCGTCACCCCGGGCGCCTCGTCCTGACCGCGATCGCCGGGGTCATCGTCGTCGCGGTCGCACTCTCCCTCGTCACGAACCCCCGCTGGGAATGGGGCGTCGTCGGTGAGTGGTTCTTCGCACAGTCGATCATCCGCGGCCTGCTCGAGACGCTGAAGCTGACCGCCCTCGCGGGCGTCATCGGCTTCGGGCTCGGCCTCGTCCTCGCCCTCATGCGGCTGTCCCGCTCAGCCCTCGCCCGCGGGGTGTCCTGGAGCTTCTCGTGGGTGTTCCGCTCCACGCCGCTGCTCGTCCAGCTCCTGCTCTGGTACAACCTCGGCTACCTCTACGAGCGCGTGCATCTCGGGATCCCGCTCACGGGCGCCTCGTTCGTGGACGTGCGCACGAGCGATCTGATGAGCCCTCTGCTCGCGGCGATCCTCGGTCTCGGCCTGCACCAGGCGGCGTACGCGGCGGAGCTGATCCGCGGCGGCATCCTGTCCGTCGACGCCGGTCAGCTCGAGGCGGCGAGCGCCCTGGGCATCCCGGCCCGCGACCGCTCCCTGCGGATCGTGCTGCCCCAAGCCATGCGGGCGATCCTGCCGAGCGCGTTCAACGAGATCATCGGCCTGGTCAAGGGCACCTCGGTGGTCTACGTACTGGCCCACGCCGAGCTGTTCTTCACCGTGCAGCTCATCTACGGGCGTACCCAGCAGGTGCTGCCGATGCTCATGGTCGCGACCCTCTGGTACGTCGTGATCACGTCGGTCCTCTCGATCGCCCAGTACTACATCGAGCGGCACTACGCCAAGGGCGCCGTGCGCACCCTTCCCCCCACCCCGTTCCAGCGCCTGCGCGCCGCCGTCACCGGTCGCCGCGCCCCGGGCGCCGGGCGCAGGGCCCAGGCGCTCGACCGCCTCGACACCCCGGAGGTCTCCGTATGAGCGCCACGACCGGCACCACCCGCCCCACCGGCCCCGTCCAGCACGAGGCTCCCGCGCAGGCCGCACCGCCTTCAGCCGCCCGCCGCGGCGGTCGCATCGAGATCCGCGGCGTCCGCAAGTCCTTCGGCGACCTCGAGGTGCTCCGCGGCATCGACCTGACCGTCGAGCCCGGGGAGGTCACCGCGATCCTCGGGCCCTCGGGATCGGGCAAGTCCACGCTGCTGCGCACGATCAACCACCTCGAGACCCTCGATGGCGGCCTCGTCACGGTCGACGGCGAGGTGATCGGGTACCGGCGCCGCGGGAACGTGCTGCACGAGCTTCCCGAGAAGGAGGTCCTGCGCCAGCGCACCGGCATCGGCATGGTGTTCCAGAGCTTCCACCTGTTCGGGCACATGACCGCGCTGCAGAACGTGGCCGAGGCGCCGCGCCGGGCTCTCGGCGTCGACCGTCGCACGGCCGAGGAGCGGGCCCGCGCCCTGTTGGCCCGCGTCGGTCTCGCCGACAAGGCCGACGAGTATCCGCGACGCCTGTCCGGCGGCCAGCAGCAGCGCGTGGCGATCGCTCGCGCACTCGCCCTCGAGCCCAGCGTGCTCCTGTTCGACGAGCCCACGAGCGCGCTCGACCCCGAGCTCGTCGACGAGGTGCTGTCGGTCATCCGCGACCTCGCCGAGGCCGGAACCACCCTCGTGATCGTGACGCACGAGATCGCGTTCGCGCGCGACGTGGCCGACACCGTCGTCTTCATGGACGGCGGCGTGATCGTCGAGCAGGGGCCTTCCGAGGCCGTGATCGACCATCCCTCCCACCACCGCACCAAGGGCTTCCTCGCCCGCGTGCACTGACACCCGACACCTTGGAGAGCACCTGATGACCTGGACCGACGGCCGCCTCACCCGGCGCGCCCTCACGCTCGGCGGCCTCGCGCTGCCCGGCCTCGCGCTCGCCGCCTGCAGCGACCCCGCCTCCTCGGCCTCCGGCCAGACCGGGTCCGATGCCGGTGGGGCCTCCGATGGCGGCAGCTCCGGCACCGCCGCGATCGACACGAGCGGCACGCAGGAGCGCGTCCGCGCGACCAAGGACGACGCGATCGCGGCGACCGTCCCGGCGGATGTCGCCGCCGACGGGAAGCTCACGGTCGGCTCGCTCACGGGCGGCACCCCGCCGCTCGTGTTCCTGGCCGACGACAACACGACCACGATCGGCTCGGAGATCGACATCGCCCAGCTCGTCGCCGACAAGCTCGGCCTCGAGCTGGACCTGCAGCTGACGAGCTGGGACAACTGGCCGCTCAAGCTCGAGGCCGGCGAGTACGAAGCCGTCCACGCCAACGTGGGCATCAACGCCACCCGCCTCGAGAAGTTCGACTTCGCCTCCTACCGGGCGGCCTTCATGACGTTCCTCGTGAGCAGGGACCCGGGGTTCGAGCTCGGGGAGCCGGAGTCGATCAGCGGGCACGTGATCGCGGTCGGCTCCGGCACCAACCAGGAGCAGATCCTGGCCACCTGGAACTCCCAGCTCACCGCCGCGGGGAAGGAGCCGGCCGAGATCAAGAACTACTCCTCGGCCACCGACGTGCTGCTCGCCCTCGGGGCCGGTCGCGTCGACGCCTACTTCGCCCCCTACGCCTCGATGACCTACATCGCCGCGACCCGCGACGACGTCGAGACACAGGGCCGGATCGACGCCGGCTGGCCGAACCAGACCCTCGTCGCCGCGACCTTCCCCCGCGGCTCGGGCCTCGCCGAGCCCTACGCGGCCGCGATCAACGCGCTCATCGCCGACGGCACCTACGCGCAGGTCCTCGACCGCTGGGGGCTGACCGACGAGGCGCTGACCGAGTCCACCGTCCACACCCAGGAGAACCCGTGACCGACCGCTCTGCCACCACCCACCCGTCCGAGGGGGCAGCGCCCCTGCCCGTCTTCGCCGTCGACCTCATCGCCGATCCCTCCCTGCTGCCGGGGCTGCCCGCCCTGGCGCGTGACCTCGAGACCGTCGGAGTCGGGGCGATCACGGTCACCGACGGCGGACTGCACCCCGTCCACGTCGCGGCGAGCCTGGCTCCCGTCACGTCCGCCCTCGCGCTCGTCCCGCGCACCGACGCGATCTATGTCGAGCCGTTCCACCTGGCCACGCAGCTGATGAGCCTCGACCACGTGAGCCATGGCCGCGCCGGCTGGCTCGTCGAGGCGCGCACCGACGCCGGCAGCGCCCACGCCGTGGGGCGCGAGCTGCTCGATGCCCAGCAGACCGCGCGCGAGGCCGTCGACGTCATCGACGCCGCACGCCGCATCTGGGACTCGTGGACCGACGACGCCGTGGTGCGCGACGCGGCCCGTGGTGTCTACGTCGACGCGTCACGCCTCCAGTACGCGGACGTCGAGACCCAGACCTTCTCGGTGCGCGGCCCCTCGATCACGCCCCGCTCCCCACAGGGCCTCGTGCCGGTGTTCGTGGCCGACGCCGACCGACGCACGGTCGGCGAGCACGCGGAACAGCTCGCCGACGGCCGGGCCCTCGACGTGCGGGTCGATGCGAACGCGTCTGCCGAGGTGATCGCGCGGGGCGTTCGCGAGACCCTCGCCGCGAGCGGCGGCGCGCGCCTCGTGCGCCTGCTCGGGCTCGACCCGGCCGGAGACGGCCTCGCCGGGCGCGTGGGCCAGGCCGCGGCCGCCCTGCGCTCGGCCGGGGCTGTCGCCCCCGCCCCCGCTGCGGGTGACACGCTGCGCGACCAGCTCGGCCTCGCCCGCCCCGACGTCGTCATCGATCCCGCCCGTCGCTCCGACCGCGCGCGGCGCGCCGAGGCCGCCGCGTGAGCGCGCTGCCCGTCCATCCGACCACCTCGTAGGAGATCCCATGACCATCACCAGCACCCGCGCCGACGCCCGCCCCCTGCATCCCGAGCACACCCCCACCGGGACGGTGCAGCTCGGTGTGTTCTTCCAAGGCGTGAACTCGTCCACCGTGTGGAAGCTGCCGTCGAGCGGCGACCAGGTCGCATGGGAGTCCTTCGAGCGGCTCGTCACCAAGGCCCAGGACGGGATCTTCGCGGCGTTCTTCCTCGGCGAGGGCCTGCGGTTGCGCGAGCACCGCGGCGTCCCCTTCGAGCTCGACGTCGCCGGGAGGCCCGACGCCCAGACCCTGCTGTCGGCACTCGCGTCGATCACCGAGAACATCGGCCTCGTGGCCACGCAGAACACCACCTACAACGACCCCGTCGACCTGGCCCGACGCCTGCAGTCCCTGGACCTGCTCTCGGGTGGACGTGCCGCCTGGAACGTCGTGACCACCGACAACGCGTGGACGGGGGAGAACTTCCGCCGCGGCGGCTACCTCGACCACGCCGACCGGTACACGCACGCGGCCGCCGTCGTGGACATCGCCCGACGCTACTGGCGCGGCGAGCCGATCGACCACCACGGGGCGCACTACACGGTGCGGGCGCAGGGCTCCCTGCCACGGTCCCCGCAGGGGGAGCCGGTGCTGTTCCAGGCCGGCGTCTCCCCTTCCGGCCGCGACTTCGCGGCGGCGACGGCCGACGTCATCTTCTCCCCGTACGGCTCGCTCGACGCCGCGATCGACTTCCGGCGCGACATCGTCGACCGCACCATCGCAGCCGGCCGCGACCCGCAGTCCGTGCTGATCATGCCGGGCGCCGAGTTCGTGCTCGCCGCATCCGACGCGGAGGCGCGCGACAAGCTGGTGTGGCTGCGCGAGCAGCAGATCGGACCGCAGCAGGCGATCGCCTTCCTCGAGCAGTTCTGGGGTCGCGATCTCTCGACGTTCGACCCGGACGGCCCGCTCCCCGACGTCGAGCCCGAGGTCGAGGAGTCCGACGTGACCCGCGGGAGCGGCTTCCAGTTCGGCAAGGCCAAGGAGCTCACGGAGTCCTGGCGCGCCGAGGCCGCCGAGAAGGGCTGGTCGATCCTCGACTTCGTGCGCGCCCGTCAGGGCTCCCGCGGTGGGGACTTCGTGGGCGGGTACGACACGATCGCGGACCGGATCGCGGAGTTCGCGCGCGTCGGCGCGATCGACGGGCTCAACATCACGCCGTGGCTGATCCCGTCCGGGATCGACGACATCGTCGACGAGCTGGTCCCGCGCCTGCAGGACCGCGGCGTGTACCCGACCGAGTACGCGGGATCGACCCTGCGCGCGAATCTCGGACTGCCGATCCCGGCGTGAACCGGACGGGCGATCCATGCGGTGCGGTTGCCGCCGCACGGGTCATCCGAGGGATGCGCGACGTGGCGAAACCCATAAGCACACCTAGGGGGCAGTGCGTAGAATGCACCGTATGGACCCCCGTCGACTGCTGATCTTCCGCACCGTCGTCCGCAACGGCTCCATCGGCGCCGGCGCCCGCGAGCTGGGGTGGACCCAGCCCGCCGTCTCCCAGCACCTCGCCGCCCTCGAGAAGGAGATCGGCACCCAGCTGCTGCTGCGCTCGTCCTCGGGCATCACCCCCACCGAGGCCGGCCGCCGTCTCGCCGTGCACGCCGAGTCGATCGCCGCGCAGCTCCAGGCCGCCGAGGAGGAGCTCGCCGACATCACGGCGCTGCGCCGCGGCAAGGTGCGGTTCGCGACGTTCCCCTCGGCCGCCGCGGTGCTGCTGCCGCCCGCCCTCGCCCGCATGTCCGAGACGGCGCCGGGCGTCGACGTGACGTTCGACGAGCTCGAGCCGCCCGACGCGATCCCGGCCCTGCTGGACAACGAGGTCGACCTCGCCCTC
Organism: Brachybacterium sp.; assembly: GCA_032101665.1. Taxonomy (GTDB): domain Bacteria; phylum Actinomycetota; class Actinomycetes; order Actinomycetales; family Dermabacteraceae; genus Brachybacterium. The sequence goes on from DAMDHZ010000026.1 coordinate 11,473, forward strand.
GTGTTCCGCTACGGCTGCACCGACATCGACGCCGAGGGCACTCTGCAGTGGACGCCGCTCATGGAGGACCGCGTGCTCGCGGTGCTCCCGCGTGAGCATCCGCGCGCCGACGACCCCACCCTCACGCTCGCCGACCTCGCCGAGGAGCAGTGGATCGCGGGCTGCGAGCGCTGCCGCGCCAATCTGATGTCGAGCGCGCGCGCCGCCGGGTTCAGTCCCCAGGTCCGCCACTCGACCGATGACGCGACCGTGGTCCAGCGCCTGATCGAGCACGGGGCGGGCGTGGCGCTCCTGCCCGAGGTGACCCTCGAGGCGTCCCCACCCACGAAGGTCGTGGTGCGCGAGCTGCCCGAGCTGCAGCCGCGGACCATCGGGCTCATCAACCGGCGCGGCGCCCTGTCGATCCCGGCCGTGTCCGCGCTCAAGGACGCGCTGGCCACCGAGACCAACGAGCGCGCCGTCGAGGCCGCCCTGATCTGAGGCCGGGGCCGGCCTCCGCGAGTCGAGCCGCCGTGCGCCCTCGCGCACGTCCCGCGAGCTGCAACGTCCGGTTGTCGCGGGAGGAGTGGACGATCGCTGCGAGGACACGGCGGCATACGGCCGGACACGGCCGGTGCGGGGGTCGTCCGGCCGCAGAGCGCCGTTTCTCAACAGCCCAGCCGTGGTCGATCTGCCGGCCGTCCCGGTCGAGCGGATCCCGGGGTGACTACTGTGGGTCTCGTGCCCGCCTCGATCCCCACCCGTGCCTGGCTGCGGCCCGCGCTCATGGCGCTGGGTGGCCTGGTGATCGCCGCGGTCCTGTTCCTGATCCACCAGTGGGTCGCGGGCATCGTCCTGATCGCGTTCGCGCTGTTCATGGGGTATTGGACATCGCCGATCCGCGGCGGCCAGCACGTGCCGTTCCATGAGGCGATGGCCCGGCGCGGCCCGGACCACGCGATCATCCTCTGGGCGCCGGGCGATCCCCTGTCGGCGCGCATGCAGACGGCGGTCCGCGGGGAGCGCCCCGACGTCTCGTGGGTCAACGTCTATCAGGACCCGGCGGCCGACGAGTTCCTGCTCACGAGCGGCGGCCATGGCGCGCTCCCCCTCGTCATCATCGGCGACGAGATCCTGCGCCGCGCCACGGTGGGTCAGTACCTCGACGCACGCGCCGCAGCGAACGAGCAGCCGCACCGCGGCTGAGGAAGGGCCGGCTCACCCCCGTCGTGAGGGCAGAACGTCAGCGGACCCCATCGGGAGCACCTCGGCGGTGCTGCGAGCTGGAGCGGGTCAGAACGTCGGCAGCTCGCCCTCGCCCGGGGTCACGCGGAGCTCGTCGTGGCCGATCGGCACGTCGTTGATGCTCGCCTCACGGCGGGCCATGTACCCGAGATCGTCGAACTCCCACAGCTCGTTGCCGTAGGAGCGCCACCACTGGCCGGTCTCGTCGTGCCACTCGTACTGGAAGCGCACGGCGATGCGACGGTCGTCGAAGGCCCACAGGTTCTTGCGCAGCCGGTACGCGCGCTCGCGCTCCCACTTGCGACGCAGGAACGCGATGACCTCGTCGCGACCGTGGAGATGCTCCTCCCGATTGCGCCAGATCGTGTCGGCTGTGTAGGCGCCGGCGACGCGCTCGGGATCCCTCGTGTTCCACGCGTCCTCGGCGGCCTGCACCTTCTGCAGGGCGGTCTCCGGGGTGAAGGGCGGAAGGGGCGGACGCGGGGCGGCGGCATCGGCGCGCTGCGGTGCTGGGTTCTCGCTCATGTCCCCAGTCTCGGCCACCGAGGCCCTCCGTGTCCTCGCCGAGCCGGATCCAGGGGCACATGGGCGTCGCCGAGCCCCATCGGCAGGCACGATGTCGTCGACACGCGGCATCCAGAGGCACGTTCTCGTCGACACGCGGCATCCAGAGGCACGTTCTCGTCGACACGCGGCTTCCAGAGGCACGATGTCGTCGTTACGCCACACCGACAGGTGCGGCGCCGTCGGAATGAGCACGCAGAACGACGACGTCGTGACTCTCGATCCCCCTGACCTGCGGGCGGGGAACGCCGGGGTTCGACGGGCTCCGACCCCACGTCTCATGGCCCAGGGCTCAGGTCTCGTGATCTGGGCCTCCGTGCCCGCACGCGACAGGACGACATGCGGAGTCCGGTGAGACCTGGCCCCTTCAGACCCTTGTGGGGAGCTCCCCGATCACGACGTCCCACGGGCGGACCGAGCTCTCGGCGACGAGGCCCTCGCGACGAAACGGGTCATTGTCGAACACGGCGAGCACGGCCTCGGCCGACTCGCCCTGCGCGATGATGAGCGCGCCCGCGGGCCCGTCGCCGCCGTACGGGCCCGACAGCAGCACGGTCCCCTGGTCGAGCAGGTCCCGTAGGAAGGCCCGGTGCTCGGGTCGATGCCGGTCGCGGGAGGCGGCGGCATCGCCGTAGACGTACTGGATCACGAAGGTGGTCATGGTGCTCCTCGGTCGGCTCCGCGCCAGCCTACCCACGCGGCGTCCGCACGGGTGATCCCGCTCGCGATGCCGTCGATGCCAGCGCTCGCCCCAGCATCGTCGCGCCCTCGTCGGCAGGCGCCCGAGGAACGGCGCGAGGACACGCCCCCGCGACCGGCGTCCCCGCCCATCGCCCGGGCTGCGCGACCTGACGCCTTCCCGTGTTCGGACTGACGCTGCCGCCGGCCGCCGTCAGGCTCCGACGACGCCGCCGGCGACGAGTCCGATGATGACGAGCCCCAGGATCACGCGGTAGACGATGAACGAGGTGAACGAGTTCTTGGAGACGAAGCGCAGCAGCCACGCGATCGACGCGTACGCGACGACGAACGACACGACGGTCGCGATCACGGTCGGCCCCCAGCCGACGGTCGCCGAGATGTCGCTCGCGCTCGTGACGGCCTCGAGGCCGCCCGCCGCGACGAGCGCGGGAATGCCCATGAAGAAGCTGAGGCGGGTCGCCGTCACGCGGTCGTAGCCGAGCATGAGGCCCGCGGAGATCGTCGCGCCGGAGCGGGAGACGCCCGGGAACAGCGGTGCGAGCGCCTGGAACCCGCCGATGATCAGGGCGTCGCGCACGCTCACGTCACCCATCTGCTTGGGGTCCGCCTGGTGCGCGGCGATGCGGTCGGCGGCCCACATCGCGGCCGACCACACGATGAGCGCGATCGCGATGACCCACATCGAGCGCAACGGCCCCTCGATCCAGCCCCGGAACGCGAGACCGACGACGGCCACCGGGATCGAGCCGAGGATGATGCCCCACCCGAGCGTGTAGTCCGGATCGCGGCGGCCCTCCCGGCTCGCGAGACCGCGGAACCACGCCCGCACGATCCGCACGATGTCGCCGAGGAAGTACACGATCGCCGCGATGATCGCGCCCACCTGGATCACCGCGGTGAACGCCGTCATGCCACGGGAGTCGATGTCGTAGCCCAGCAGCTTCTCGACGATGTTCAGATGGCCCGTGCTCGAGACGGGCAGGAACTCGGTGACCCCCTCGACGATGCCGAGGATGATGGCGTGCAACCAGTTCACGGAGTCTCCCGGGGTCGGAGGCGGGGGCGGCCGGAGGACGCACCGAGGTGGGCGAGGGCCGCGAGTCAGCGTACGACCGCTCGCGCGCTCGACCGTGTCAGGACCACGCCGACGAGCGACGCTTCACACGACCTCCGCGGGATCCGCACGTCGCCGGGCCGTCCGGCTCCGCGCATCACCGGACGGGCCGGCCCGCTCTGCGCCCGATCAGTTCCCGGCCAGCAGCGCCGCGATGTCGGGATGCCCGGCCTCGTAGCCCTCGAGCAGCGCGCGGCCCTTGTCGACCGAGCGCACGAGGGGGTGGGTCGCGAAGCCCGCCCAGGCGCGTTCGCGCGATCCGGTGAGCGCGGCGTCGAGGATCGCCCGCTCCGACGCCCGCAGGGTCGACATCATGCCGAGCTGATCGAGCGTGAGCGGCGCGACCCGCTCGGGGTGCACGCCGGCAGCGTCGACGACGCACGGCACCTCGAGCACCAGGTCGGCCGGCAGCTCCGGCACCACGCGCTCCGCGGGCGCACCGCCCGAGCCTGCGGGCGCGTTGCCCACGTCGAGGATCATCCGCTCGGGCCGGCCGGTGGCGATCGCCGTCATCAGCCGCAGCGCCACCTCCTGGTAGCCGCCGCCGGCGATGTCCTCCTCGCGCCGCTCCTCGTCGCGGGTCTCGGCCATGTAGGTCGCCTCGCGCTCGTGCAGCGTCGAGCGCCAACGCGCGAGCGGGTCGGCGCCGGCGGGGCCGTCCTCGTAGAAGCCGCCTTGCTGGCGGGCGAGGAATTCGCCGCGAGTGGTGTCGGCCGCCGCGATCCGCTCGCGGGCCTCATCGGTGTAGAGGTAGTAGAAGAGGTACTCGTTGGGCAGGGCCCCCATCGCCCGCACCCAGTCGAAGCCGACCAGGCGCGCCTCCTCGATCGCGTCGAGCGCCTCGTCATCGGCCAGGACGGAGGGCAGACGGTCCTCGCCGTCGACCGTGAGCGCGCGCAGCCAGCCCAGGTGGTTCAGCCCGATGTAGTCGATGCCCACCCGCTCGTCGCCCGTCGGGTCGAGCCCGAGCAGGCGTCCGACGCGGCGCACGAGGCCGATGGGCGTGTCACAGATGCCGACCACGCGATCGCCGAGCACACGGCGCATGGCCTCGGTGACGATACCGGCCGGGTTGGTGAAGTTGATGGTCCAGGCGTCCGGGGCGACCTCGGCGATCGTCTCGGCGATCGCCGTGGCCACCGGGATCGTGCGCAGCGCGTAGGCGAGTCCGCCGGGACCGACGGTCTCCTGGCCCAGCAGCCCCAGGCCCAGCGCCACCCGCTCGTCGACCGTGCGTCCCTCGGCGCCGCCCACGCGCACGGCGCTGAACACGAAGTCCGCACCGGTCACGGCCGCGCGGAGGTCGGTCGTGACGGTCAGGCGCGGCAGGTCCCACGCGGCGGGACCGTCGACCATCCCGCCCGTGGCTCCGTCGGCCACCCCACCTGGTGCCTCATCGGCCGCAGAGCCGCCTCCGCCGCCGGCAGTCCCGTCGACTGCGGAGCCGACCCGCCCCTCGGCCGCGAGCTCCTCGGCGAGCTCGGTGATCACCCCGGCGATCGTGCTCAGGCGGCTCTCGTCGACGTCGTACAGCACGACCTCGTCGACGCGCAGACCGGTCGCCCCGGTCGCGACCGCCTCGTACACGAGCGGGACGCGGAATCCCCCGCCCCCGAGGATCGTGAGCTTCATCGGATCTGCCTCTCCCTCATCCCGGCCGCGCCTCCGCGCGATTCGTCGACTCCCCGTGCGGGGTGCACATCCTCACCGGTCGCCTGCGACCAGAAGGGTCCGACGCGTGCCGGAAGGACGCCGACGCGGGCACGCTAGCACCCGCCTCGTGGCATGCTCGTCACTAGGCTGGTCACCCACACCCGCGCCGCGAGACGAGCCCTCCCGGCGCCCTTCCCCAGGAGCACGCCATGCATCGCCGCACCTTCCTCTCCTCGACCGCCGCCGCCGGCGGCCTCGCCCTGCTCGCCGCGTGCGCGCCCGGCTCGGACGACAGCTCGGGCACGTCCGCCCCCGCTCCGAAGGCCGACGAGGTCGACAAGGACATCACGGCACTGGGCGACGTGACCCTCACGGTGTGGGACCAGGAGGTCCGCGGCTCGCAGGACGCCGCCATCACGGCTCTCATCGCGACCTTCGAGCAGACGTACCCCAACGTCACCGTCGACCGGGTCAAGCAGTCCTTCGACGACCTGCAGAAGCAGACCTCCCTGGCGCTCTCGGGCAACGACGTCCCGGATGTGCTCCAGGTCAACAACGCCCGCGCTGACATGGGCGAGTTCGTCAAGGCCGGACAGCTCACCGACCTCTCGGGCTACGCCGACGCCTACGGGTGGGCCGACCGCTTCGAAGAATCCGTGCTCGCGAAGGTGCGCTACTCCGACGACGCCGTGACCTTCGGCGACGGCTCCCTGTGGGGCGTCCCGCAGACCGGCGAGGTGTGCGGCATCTACTACAGCGCCTCTCGGCTGCAGGCCGCCGGCGGCACGGTCCCCACCACGTGGGACGAGCTGATCGCGCTGCTCGGCACGCTCCAGAGCGCCGGGCAGCAGCCCGTGGTCCTGGGCAACCTCGACAAGTGGCCTGCCCTGCACGTCTTCGGCCCCCTCCAGGCGAACTTCGTCGGCGCCGACGAGATCACGGAGCTCGCGATGGGCAATGCGGGCGCGAGCTGGACCGACGACGCGAACGTGCAGGCGCTCACGACGCTCGCGGACTGGGCGAGCAACGGCTACCTGGGCGACTCCCCCAACGGCCTGGACTACGACACCGCGTGGGCCGACTACTCCAAGGGCACCGGCGTCCTGCTGATCGGCGGCTCCTGGCTCGGCACCGACCTGGCCGCGGTGATGGGCGACGACGTGCACTTCATGGCGCCCCCGCCCGGGGCCGACGGGAAGATCGCGACCACGGGCGGCACCGGCATCCCGTTCTCGATCCCGGCCAAGGCCAAGAACCCGGCCGCGGCCGCCGCCTACATCGACTTCATCACGAGCGAGGACGCGATGAAGCTGATCGCCGACAACGGCGGCATGCCCGTCCTCGACACCGCCTCCTACGCCCCGGCCTCCGGGGTCAACAAGGAGATCTTCGAGGCGTTCACCGCGGTCTCCACCGACGGCATCCTGCTGCCCTACCTCGACTACGCGACGCCGACCTTCGCCGACACCGCGGGCGACACACTCCAGGAGCTCATCGGCGGCCAGACGTCGCCGGCCGATGCCGCCGAGGCCCTCCAGGCCGACTATGCGAAGTTCACGAAGCAGGGCTGAGGTGCCGTCCGTCGCCCCCTCCCGGCGCCGCGGCCACGCCCCCTCGGCCGTCGTCCGCAGCCGCCTCACGCCCTACCTCTTCCTCCTGCCCGGTTTCGTCGTCTACGCGGCATTCGCCCTGTACCCGCTCGTGAGGGCCGGCCAGTTCTCGCTGTACGACTGGTCCGGGATCGGCCCCTCGACGTTCGTGGGCCTGGGCAACTACGTCGACCTCGCGCACGACGGCCGCTTCCTCGCGGCGATCGGGCACGCCCTGATCCTGATCGCGTTCTACGCCCTCCTGCCGCTCGTCATCGGGCTCGTGCTCGCCGCGATCCTGCGGCGCGGGCAGGTACGGGCCATGGGCTTCTTCCGCACCGTGATCTTCCTGCCGCAGGTCATCGCGCTCGCCGTGATCGCGGTCGCCTGGAAGCAGATCTACGCGCCCGCCGGCCCGCTCAACCAGGGGCTGCGCGCCCTCGGGCTCGACGGATGGGCGCGCGGATGGCTGGGCGAGCCCGGCAGCGCGCTGCCCTCGGTCGGCTTCATCGGGACCTGGCTCGAGATGGGGCTCGTGATGCTCCTGCTGCTGGCCGGGATGAGCCGCATCCCCGACGACCTGTACGAGGCGGCGCGACTCGACGGCGCCGGACCGGTGCGTGAGTTCTTCGCGATCACGCTGCCGGCGGTGCGCGGGGAGATCGTCACGGCGCTCGTGCTGACGATCATCGCGGCCCTCAAGACCTTCGACCTGATCTACCTGACCACGTCGGGCGGCCCGGGCACGGCGACCACCGTGCCCAGCTACGAGGTCTACCACCGCGCGTTCGAGCTCAAGGACGTCGGGTCGGCGAGCGCCGTCGCGATCGTCCTGACCATCCTCGTGTTCGCGATCAACCTGCTGGTCACCCGCATCGGCGAGCGCGACGACGCGGCGGCGGGAGGCCTGCGATGAGGGTCTCCGCCGCCGAGCGCACCATGAACTACGTCGTGCTGATCGTGTTCGCCGTCTTCGCACTGGGACCGATCCTGTCGATCGTGGTGATGGCGCTCGGGCCCCGGATCGGCGCTCCGAGCGGCCTCCATCTCGGCAACCTGGCCCAGGCGTGGAGCATCGGCGGCTTCGGCACCTCGCTCGTCAACTCCGTCGTCGTGGCCGCGATCGTCGTGATCTGCTCGATCGTGCTGTCCCTCGGGACGGGCTACGCCTTCGGCACGATGCGCTTCCCGGGCTCGACGGTGCTGTTCGCCCTGTTCCTGCTCGGGCTCATGATCCCGGCCGAGGCCGTCGTGATCCCGCTGTTCTTCGATCTGCGGGCCATCGGGCTGACCGACACCTACGCCGCGATCGCCCTGCCGCAGATCGCACAGTCCGTCGCCTTCGGCACGTTCTGGCTGCGCTCGCAGTTCCGCTCGATGCCGCGCGACCTGATCGAGGCCGCGGCCCTCGACGGGGCGAGCCCGCTGCAGACGCTCACGCGGATCCTCGTGCCGGCCTCGCGGCCCGCGATCGTCACGCTCATCGTGCTCGTCTTCATGTGGACGTGGAACGAGTTCCTGATCGCCCTCGTGATGACACCGAGCGGGCATCCGCGGACCGCTCCGCTGGGGCTCGCGAACTTCCAGGGCCAGTACACGGCCGACCGGGCGCTGCTCGCATCGGGGGCGATCATCGTCGCCCTGCCTATGGTGGTGCTGTATCTGTTCGCCCAGCGGCATTTCATCCGCGGCATGCTCGAGGGGGCCTCCAAGGGATGACCAGCACCGATCGCAGCACGACGCCCGCGCCGGGAGGTCCGGGAGGTGTCCCGGACGGCGGCGCACCGCACGGAGCGTCGCCCGCCGACACGTCCTCGCCCGTCGGCGCCTCGGCCGCCGACACCCGGGCCGCCGCGGCCGCCGACGCCGCCGAGGCGACCGCCTCGTGGGACCCGCTCGCCTCGCGCCGCGCTCCCCAGGACCCCCCGCTCGACGTGCTGCTCTCGGGAACCGTGTTCTTCGACCTCGTGTTCACGGGGCTCCCACGCATGCCCGGACCCGGTGAGGAGCTGTGGTCCGAGGGGCTCGGCTCGTGCCCGGGCGGCATCGCGAACCTCGCCACGGCGACCGCCCGACTGGGCCTGCGCACCGGCCTCGTGGCGGGCTTCGGCGACGACGCCTACGCCGACTGGATGTGGGACACGCTGTCGTACGACGAGGGGATCGACCTGTCGGCCTCGCGGCGCTTCGGCCACTTCCACTCGTCCCTGACCGTGTCCGTCGCGACCGCGGGCGATCGGGCCATGGTCACGCACGGCCACGACCTCCCCGAGCCCCTCTCGGTCCTGATCGACGCCGCGCCGCGGGCTCGAGCCGCCGTGGTGGACCTCAGCGGCGAGACCTCGTGGTGGGCGCGGCTGGCCGCCCAGGACACCCTGATCATCGCGGACATCGGCTACGACGAGACCGAGCGCTGGGACCCGGCCGACCTCGCGCCGCTCGCCCACTGCCACGCCTTCACGCCCAACGCCGTCGAGGCCATGCAGTACACGCGCACCGAGACCCCCGACCGGGCGGTGCGCGCCCTCGCCGACCAGGTGCCGCTCGCGGTCGTGACGGACGGTGTGGCCGGCTCCTATGCGATCGACTCGACGACGGGCGAGGAGGCGTACTGCCCGGCCGTGCCGGTCGAGGCTCTCGACCCCACCGGCGCCGGTGACGTGTTCGGCGCGGCCATCACGCTGGGCACCCTCGCCGACTGGCCCCTCGTGGAGCGGCTGAAGTTCGCCTCGCTGTGCTCGGCGCTCGCGGTCCAGCAGTTCGGCGGCTCGCTCGCCGCACCCGGCTGGGGGGACATCTCGGACTGGTGGCGCGGCATCTCGCAGGCCGCCGACGGCGGGGACCTCCGTGCCGCGTACACGCGCGACCAGTACCGCTTCCTCGACGCGATCGTCCCGCCGCACCGGGTGATGGGGCGCCGCCGCGCCCAGGGCACCTTCGCGCTGCGCTCGGACGCCGGGGATCACTGAGGCAGGCCGCAGGGCCGGTGGCCGTTGGGCACGGGGGGTGCCCCTGGGCGCGGGGTGCTGCCGGGCGCGGGGAGCCCCTGGGCGCGTGGTGCTGCTGGGCAGGGGCTGCCCGTGGGTAAGGGTGCCACCGGGCATGGGGTGCCGGCGGCGATGAGCACCGTGCGTCCGGTCCCAGCCCGCCGCCGAGCAGGTCCCTCTCACGGCGGGACTGCAAGAAGAGGTAGTCATGTGGACGAGCGAGCCCTCTGCAGGCGTCGGCCGTCCATATGACTACCTTTTCTTGCAGCTCCCCGCTCCCCCATCGCCCTGAGCGTCCCCCGCCCGCACCGCCCCCTGTCCCGGGGACCTGCTGAGAAGCGGCGCCCTGTTGCCGAACGAGCCCCGTACCAGCCCCGCTCGGCCACAGAGCGCCAGGACCTCGCAGCCCGGCCCGCCGACCCCACGCCCAGTGGCCCCCGAGCCCAGTCGGCGGTACGTTCGACGCATGGCCACCCCGCCCCCCGCCGGCCGCACACCCGGCCCTCTCCCCACCCCTCGCACACCCGGTCCGCTCCCGACGCAGCGCCCGCCTGGTCCCCTGCCCGCACCGCAGCCGGGGTCCGCCCCGAACCCGGGGTCAGCCTCGCAGCCGGGCGCGCCCACGGGAGCCGGGCACCCGGTGAGCCCTCGCACCGCTCCGCCCTTTCACAGTCCCGAGGACTTCCCCGCCCGGGTGAGCGAGGACGGGCGGCTCGCATGGGCCCTCGGCCTGCTCGGCCTCATCGGGTTCCCCGGCCTGGCGGCCCTCGTCATGTCGATCACGATGCTCGTCGTGGGGCTGCTCCAGCGCCGGCGCAACCCGGTGGCCGCTCGCGTGGGCACCCGCGCCGCGATCTTTGGGGGCATCACGCTCGCCACGGTGATCGCGTTTTTCACGATCCTGGCGATCGAGGTCTCGACGTCCGACCCCGCGCAGACGTCCGACACCCCGTCGCCGCTCGTGATCGTCTTCATCGTGCTCGGTATCTGGATGATCGTCGTCGGCCCCCTTGTCGGCGCCATCATGGGCATCATCGCTCTCGCCCGTCCCGTCGGTCGCGACAGGGCCGCGTCCATCCTGGAGCAGGCCAGGAACGCGCGCCGCTGAAGCCGTGACGCCCGTCACGATTGCGGGTAGCGTCGGCTCCATGAAGAAGCTCATCAACTCCCCCGACACCGTCGTCGCGGACGCCCTCGAGGGCATGGCACTGGTCCACCCGAACACCCTGCACATCGACCTCGAGAACAAGGTCGTCCTCCGCGCCAGCCCGAAGGACGACGGCAAGGTCGCCATCATCTCGGGCGGCGGCAGCGGCCACGAGCCTCTCCACGGCGGCTACGTCGGCTACGGCATGCTCGACGGCGCCTGTGCGGGCGAGGTCTTCACGTCGCCCGTGCCCGACCAGATGCAGGCCGCGACGGCGGCCGTCGATCGCGGGGCCGGTGTCCTCTACATCGTCAAGAACTACACGGGCGACGTCATGAACTTCGACATGGCCGCCGAGCTCGCCGACGCCGAGAGCGGCATCCAGGTGCGCCAGGTCATCACCAACGACGACGTCGCCGTCGAGGACTCGACCTTCACGGCGGGCCGCCGCGGCGTGGCCGGCACCGTCCTCGTCGAGAAGATCGCTGGAGCCGCCGCCGAGGCGGGACGCTCGCTCGAGGAGGTCGCGGAGATCGCGGAGCGCGTCAACGCGAACGCCCGCTCGATGGGGATGGCGCTCACGGGCGTGACGGTCCCGGCCAACGGCAAGCCCAGCTTCGAGCTGGCCGACGACGAGGTCGAGATCGGGATCGGGATCCACGGGGAGCCCGGCCGGCGCCGCGAGAAGGCGGCGTCGGCGGCCGAGACCGCGCAGACCCTGCTCGACCCGATCCTCGCCGAGCTCCCGGGCGAGGGCTCGGTGCTGCTGTTCGTCAACGGGATGGGCGCGACCCCGCTCATCGAGCTCTACATCATGGCGCGCGAGGCCTCCAAGGTTCTCGCCGACCGCGGGGTCGAGGTCACCCGCCACCTCGTCGGCAACTACATCACGAGCCTCGACATGGCGGGCTGCTCGATCACCCTGCTGCGCATGGACGACGAGCTGACGACCCTGTGGGACGCGCCCGTCCACACCCCCGCCCTCAGCTGGGGCGCCGACGACACCAAGGAGTGATCGCACATGACCGAGCACGTCACGGAGCTCAACGACCTCGACTCCGCGATCGGCGACGGCGATCACGGCACCAACATGAGACGCGGCTTCGCGGCCGTGTCCGAGGCCCTCGACTCCGGCGGTCTCGAGACCGTCGACGTGCTCATGAAGAAGGTCGGCTCGACGCTCGTCTCCCGCGTCGGCGGTGCCTCCGGACCGCTCTACGGCACGTTCTTCCTGCGCATGGGTACCTCGCAGAAGGGCGCGACCGAGCTCGACGCCCACACGCTGCAGTCCGCGATGCAGGCCGGGGTCGAGGGGATCGAGCAGCGCGGCAAGTCGATGATCGGGCAGAAGACGATGCTCGACGCGTGGGTCCCCGCTCTCGACGCGTTCCAGCGCTCGGCGGACTCGCTGGCCCTGGCCGTGCAGGCCGGAGCCGATGCGGCCGCCCAGGGACGCGACGACACGGCACCGCTCGAGGCCAAGAAGGGACGCGCGTCCTACCTCGGCGAGCGCTCGATCGGTCACATCGACCCCGGCGCCGCGTCGACGGCGCTCCTGTGGCAGGCCGCGGTCGAGACGATCGGAATCGCCGGCTCGGGCGGTGCCGACTCCTCCCGTGCCGAGGGCTACGGGCTCGCCGACGACGAGGCGACGACGTCATGACCGGCATCGTCGTGGTCTCGCACTCACAGCCCCTCGCGGAGGCCGCGGTCGCGCTCGCCACCGAGATGGTGCACGGCGACGCCTCGGGCATCGAGATCGCCGCGGGGCTCTCGAAGACGGAGCTGGGCACCGACGCGAACGCGATCGCCGCGGCCATCGGCCGGGCCATGGACGACCAGGGCGTCGTGGTGCTCATGGACCTGGGCTCGGCGATCATGTCGAGCGAGCTGGCCCTCGAGCTGCTCGACGACACCGACGCGGAGCGTGTGCGGCTCAGCTGGGCCCCGCTCGTCGAGGGGCTGGTCGGAGCCGTGGTCACCGCCGCGGGCGGCGCTGATCGCGAGACCGTCGCGCGCGAGGCGGAAGTCGCGAGCGAGGCGAAGAAGCAGCAGGTCGACGGGTAGCTCGGGATCGACGGGTGTCTGGCAGCCGAGGGCGCGCGTCCGCGGTGATCTGATGATGCGCGCTTCCGCTCTCCCGTGGCGTCAGGTGCTCCGTGCTCGTGGCCCCATCTCCCCCATCGCCGAGATCGCTGTCTCGGGCGATCGCAGTGCCTCCCGTCACCGGGATCGGGATGTCCGGCGGAACTGGGGTCGGGTTCCGCCGGATACCACGATCTCGGTGATGCCCTCGGCCACGGCTCTCCTTCTCGATGACATCCTCGGCCACAGCTCCTGCGCCCATGCAGGTGAGCCGTCCGGTGCACGCACAGGCTCTCGACCCCTCCCCTGGTCGCCCCCACCTTCCTCTGTGCCTTGACCTCTTGCCGCTCTCCGCCTACGCTCATTTGAAATTCCGGAATTCCAGAACTCTGTACCGCGGAGCTCGATGAACGAGGAGAGGGAGGTCGGGGCATGAATGCCACGGAGCCGCCCCCCTCCGAGGCCGCGCTCGAGCAGCGCCTGGCTCGGCTCGAGGACCGCGTCGACCGCCTCCTCGACGCTCTCCACGCGACGCCTGATGCGCCGTCAGCGGCGAGACCTCAGGGGAGGGCCGCAGGCTCCCCTCGTGAGGTCGCAGCCTCACGAGGGGAGCGGACCACCGCGCCCCCCGAGCTCCATCGACTGCGCGACACCGACCGCCCCGCCACGCCGACCGACGCTTCCGGCTCCTCCTCGACCACCCCGACGGGCGCGGTGTCGGCCGCGACCGGCGATCCGCTGTTCGCCCTGCACGCTCTCGAGGAGCGCTTCCCCTCTCCGGGCGCCGTGCTCTACACCGGATCGCTCGACCTCCCGATGGGGCCCGTCCAGTACCAGTGGGGGCGGACGACGGAGGACATCCTGCACGCCGACTGGGCCGAACGCGCCGAGCGCATGAGCGCCCTCGGCCACCCGCTCCGCCTCGCGCTGATGCGGCTCCTACTGGACGGCGAGCACACCGTCGCCCAGCTCGTCGACGAGCTCGAGCTCGGGTCGACGGGAGTGGCCTACCACCACCTGAACCAGTTGCACACGAGCGGCTGGATCACCACGCCCCGCCGCGGGGTCTGGGCGATACCGCCCAGCCGCGTCGTCCCCCTTCTCGCGATCGTCATCGCGCTCGAGGAGAACTGACCGCTCCCGCGTCCGTCCGCCCTTTTCTGCACGTGACCGTCCCGCTGAACGGAGGCCATGATGCCCACCATCGCGAGCCACCCTGTCCGCCCTTCCCGTCGCGCCGTGCTCGGCGCCGCCGTCCCTGCCGTCCTCGCGGTCGGTGCGGCCGGTGTGCTCGGCTCACCACGACCCGCCGCTCTCGGCGAGCCGACCGGCGATGACCACCTGGCCGACGCCCTCGCACCCCACCTCGAGGGTCATCGCCGGGTCGCCGTCGCGCTCCTGAGCGATGACGACCCACGCTTCGCCGGTTTCGGGGCCGACGAGTCCGGCGAGTTCGAGATCGGCTCGGTGAGCAAGACCTTGACGGCCGCCCTGACGATGTCCGCGGTCGCCCACGGCGAGCTGGCCCTCGTGTCCACCGTGGCCGATGTGCTCGGAAGCCGGGCGTCCGATTCGGCCGTCGCCGACGTGACGATCGCCGAGCTGGCCTCGCACACCTCGGGCATCCCGTCGCTCCCGACGTCGATCGCCATGCGCTCCCTGCTCACGAGCACTCTGCGCAAGGATCCGTACGCGGGTCATGACGCCGATGACGTGATCGAGGCCGCGCTCGGCACGTCGCCGAGCGGTCGCGGCCGGTACGCCTACTCGAACCTCGCTACCGCGCTCGAGGGGCAGCTCCTGGCGATCGCCGCGGGCAGCCCGTGGGAGGAGCTGCTGCGGTCTCGCCTGCTCGACCCTCTGGGACTCGCCGCGACCCGGGCGCCGCTGACCGCCGGTGCTCTCGACGACGGACCGACGGGGCATGCGGCGAACGGCCAGGGGGCGGGGGCCTGGACGATGGACGGGTACGCCCCGGCCGGCGGGATCCGCTCGACCGCCGCCGACCTGTCGGTCCATCTGCGCTCGATGATGGACGGCACCAACCCTGGGGCCGCGGGCATCGAGCCGGTGGCCGACGCGGGAGGGGGCACCCGGATCGGCGTCCACTGGCTGACCACGACGACCGGCGGGGGTGAGCGCATCACCTGGCACAACGGCATGACCGGGGGGTTCGCGTCCTTCTGCGGCTGGAACCGCGACACGGGCCTGGGCTTCGTGGTGCTCACCGACACCGCCCGCAGCGTCGATGCGCTCGCCATGGACGTCCTCGAGGGGACGGTGGCGGCGTGAACCTCGTGCTCGCCTTCCTGCCCCTCGTGGTCGCGATCGTCCTCGCCGTCCTCATCGTCGTCGGGATCCACCGCCTGTTGCGCCACTGGGTGCACCCGCTGCGGGTCCTCACGATCGCGCTGAGCCACGCCTTCTTCCTGCTGGTCCTCGCCCTCGCGATCTCCCTGGGAGGAGTGCTCGCGATCATCTGGGGGGCGCTCGTGGCGGGAACCCTCGTCGGCATCGTCATCGCGAGCATGAGGGCCCTGCGGCGCGATCCGCCTGTCGGGACGCAGAGCACCGATCGGCCGAGTCGCCGCGAGCGCACCCGGCTGCGCCTCGCCGCTCCCCCCGCCGTCTCCGAGATCGTGGTCTCGACGGTGCTCGTGGTCCTCCTGATCGTCGCCGAGATCCTCGCCGGTTGACGGCGCGCCTCGTGCCGGGCGCCGGGACGCACACGGCACGAGGCGCCCTCCGCATGCCCGCGAGGGTCCCGTTCGCGGGCGCAGCCCTCCGCTCAATCCTCGACGCGACCCCGGCTCAGGCCTCGCGGCCGCGGAGCGGGAGCCAGGCGAGCACGTCCTGGATCGCCGCGTCCCACAGGTCCCAGCTGTGGTCCCCGGGCCGCAGGACGGCGGTCAGGTCGTGCCCGAGCGCCTCGGCGAGCGCGATGAATTCGCGGTTCTGGTCGATCAGATGGTCCTCGGTCCCGCACGTGAGGTACAGCAGCGGGAGTGATCCCGGTGCGGCTTCGCGCAGCAGGCCCGGCAGGTCGTCGTCGGTCGTCTCGATGTCGGTGTCGCCCCAGATCCGGTCGCGCAGGTGCCCGGCGTGCGCGCTCAGGTCGAGGTGCGCGGGATCGACCACGCCGGACAGGCTGGCGGCCGCGGCGAAGCGCTCGGGCAGGTTGAGGGCGAGCTTGAACGCGCCGAAGCCGCCCATCGAGAGCCCGGCGACGAACGTGTCGGCGGGGTCGGCGGAGACTCGGAAGGTGCGTTGCACGAGCCGCGGCAGCTCCTCGGAGATGAAGGTCCAGTAGGCGTCCCCGACCACCTCGTCGGTGTAGAAGGAGCGCCTGACCTCGGGCATCACGACCGCGATGCCGAGGTCGGCGGCGTAGCGCTCGATCGAGGTGCGCCGCTCCCAGATGGTGCAGTCGTCGCTGAGCCCGTGCAGCAGGTACAGGACGGGTGGGGGCCCGGACCCCTCGGAGGCGCTGCCGGCCATGCCGATCTGGCCGTCGGTGGACTGCGGCATCAGCACCACCATGGAGGTGGACATCGCCAGGGACTCGGAGAAGAAGTCGGTGCGCATGCGGATCATGGGTCCATGAGAAGCCCGCGGGCGCCAGTGATCAAGCGTCGCGTCCGTACCGTCGAGCCGCGGGCTCGTGCGTGCATTCCCCACGGGTTCCCCATCCGCCCGCCCTACGATGGCCGCATGAGCGAGCGCCCCACGTCCACTCCGCCGTCCGCCCCCGCCTGGCTGCACGACGCGATCGCCTGGCAGGTCTATCCGCTGGGCTTCTGCGGCGCTCCGCTGAGCCGTGAGGATCTCGCGGCCACGAGCTACGGCGACGCCGACGGCGAGAACGTCGTGCATCGGCTCGGCCGGGTGACCGGCTGGCTCGACCACGTGGTCTCCCTCGGCGCCAACGTGCTCATCCTCAACCCCATCTTCGACTCCGTCAGCCACGGGTACGACACCCTGGACCATCGCCGCATCGATCCGCGCCTCGGTGACGACACCGACTTCGCCCAGCTCATCGAGGAGGCGCACCGTCGGGGCATCCGCGTCGTGCTCGACGGGGTCTTCAACCACGTCTCGGACCGCCATCCCGCGGTGCGCCGCGCGATCACGGAGGGGCCCGAGAGCGCGAACGGCCGGCGGATCCGGTGGGCGGGCGACTTCCCCTACGGCTTCGAGGGCAACAGCGACCTGGTCGAGCTGAATCTCGCGGACGCGGCGGTGCAGGATGCGATCGTCGACGTGATGGATCTGTGGCTCGATCGCGGGGCCGACGGGTGGCGCCTCGACGCGATGTACGCCGCCGGTCCCGACGCGTGGACCCCGATCGTGGACCGCGTCAAGGCCGCCCATCCCGAGGCGTGGATCCTCGGCGAGGTGCTCCACGGCGACGACGCCGCCTTCGCGGCGACCTCGGGCGCGGACTCGATCACCCAGTACGAGCTGTGGAAGGCGATCTGGTCCTCCCTGCACGACGCCAACCTCTACGAGCTCGCGCACGCCCTCCGCCGCGGCGAGGAGTTCCGCGCCCCGAGCGGCCCAGCCCGGCATGTGCAGGTCCCGCAGACGTTCCTGGGCAACCACGACACGACCCGCATCGCCTCGCAGCTGCCCGACGGCCGTGACCTGGGCGTCGCCGTGGCCCTGCTCGCACTGCTGCCGGGGGTGCCCACCGTGTACGCGGGCGACGAGTTCGGGGCGCTCGCCGTCAAGGAGGAGCGGGCCGGCGGCGACGACGCGCTGCGCCCGGTGTTCCCCGCCTCCCCCGAGGCGCTGCTCGACGCCGCGCGCTCCGGTGACCGTGCCCGGGTCGAAGCCGCTTCCGCTCCCGGCACGGCGCGCGAGACCCACGGGTATGCCGTCCTGTCACTGCTCAAGCCCGAGGCGGCGCCCCGGATCCTCGAGATCCATCGCCGGCTGCTCGGCCTGCGCCGCCGGGAACCGTGGCTCGCCGGCGCCGCCGTCGCCGTGGACGAGGACTCGCTCGCCAACGAATACGCCGAGATCACGCTGACGGGCACGGACGGTGACGGCCAGGACCACCGCCTGGTGCTCGCCCTCAACCTCTCCGACGAGGACCGCCCGGCCCCCGGCGAGGTCCTCGAGACGGTCCGCGGGGCCGACATGATCGACGGCGTGGGCGGAGGCGACAGCGAGGTGGTCCCGGCGCACGGCGCCGCGGTGGTGCGCTGAGCGGCGGTCGGGACGACCAGGGCACGACGGCCGCGAGGCGCGCGCCGGCGTGGTGGCCGGCGCGCGGGGGGCGTCGAGGATTGCGCCCCCGCAAATGCACCGCCCGCGACGCGCAAGTCATCCGACTGAGCAGCCTCGAGGAGTATCGCCATGACCTGCTCCTATGCATCGCAGCACACAAATCCTCGAGCGGCGCCGTACAATTCTCAGGTGACCGTCGACCGCACCCTGAGGGTTCCCGAGTTCTCGTTCGGGTCCCCGCTCGCCTCGAAAGCGATGGCCCTCGAACGGCTCCGCGGCGATCTGCCGCGAACGACGACCTCTCTGGCCGTCCTCTCCGAGCTCGGGGAGCTGTACCGGTTGATGTCGAGCATCATCTCGGCGCGCATCGAGGGGAACCACACCACGATCGCCGAAGCCGTCGAGGGAGCTCATCGGCATGCGACACAGCCTCATCTCGGCCTCAGCGACTCCGTCAACGAGATCCTCCGGCTTCAAGAAGCCACCGACCTCCTCGACGGAGCGGTCTCAGTCGGGACCCCGCTCTCGCATACGCTGGTCCGTGAGCTTCACCGGTACGCCGTGAGGGACCTCCAGCGAGAAGGGGATTCGACTCCCGGCGCGTACCGCCG
>DAMDHZ010000027.1:0-3297 GCA_032101665.1 Brachybacterium sp.
AACATTTGGCATCAACAAACAGACACGCTATTGAGATCTCAAACAACACGCGCACTCGGCGTCCGGACCCGTATCGGATTCTTCCTGCCGAGGCAACCCTTATAACTTAGGGCCTCCGCTCCTCCGTGTCAACTCGGGCCGGTGTGATCCGCGCCGCTCGCTGAGTCCTTCAGAGCTGTTCGTGCTCGTCAGCTGGCCTTTTCGGCTTCGGAGCCGTGGCTCTTCGTCCGTCCCGTTCAGCTGGGCACGAGGAAGTACGTTACGCACCCCGCGGAGGCTCCGTCAACTTCGGAGGGGCTTTTCGAGGCGTGTGCTGGGCCACAGTGCGCTCGCACGGCCCGGTCTTCTCGCCACGTAGCCTTCCGACCAGTGCGTTCGTTCCCGGCGGGGCCTCGGAGCCGACCCCTCAGGGTCCGACCACACCACGGTGCAGAGCGACGATGCCCCCATTGAGGTTCCGATACTGCACGGTTCCCAAGCCGGCGCCCTCGAACCACGAGCGCAGCTCGTCCTGGTCCGGCCAGCTGAGAATCGACTCCGCGAGGTAGTCGTACGCGTCGGGCGAGGCGGCGACGCGGCGTGCGACCGCGGGGATCGCCCGCACCAGGTAGTTGGAGTAGACGCTCCGGAAGGCGCGGTTGGTCGGCGTGGAGAACTCGCACACCACCACCACTCCCCCAGACCGCACCACTCGCGCCATCTCCGCGATGCCCCGGCGTGGATCCTGGACGTTCCGCAGTCCGAAGGAGATCACGGCGCCGTCGAAGGAGTCGTCGGCGAAGGGCAGGTTCTGGGCGTCGCCGCCGACGAAGGGCACCGTGGCCTGGCGCCGTCGCCCCTCGCTCATCATGCCGAGGGAGAAGTCGCACGCGACCGCCCGCAGGCCGGCATCGATGAGCGCGGCGGTGGAGGTGCCCGTCCCGGCCGCGAGGTCGAGCACGCGCGACTCGGGCGGCAGGTCGAGCGCATCGACCGTCGTCCGCCGCCAGCGCGACACCTGCCCGGGCGCCATGAGCGCGTTCATCAGGTCGTAGCGGCCGGCGATGCTGTCGAACATCCCCGCGACGTCGTAGGGCTTCTTGTCGAGATCAGCACGGCTCATGGCGTCGATCCTGCCAGATGCCGAGGGGCCGCAGTGCGGACCCGATACGTGCGCGACAGCATGATCTCCGACAATGGGGGCATGGCTGAGACTCCCACCATCGACATCCCTGCCGACCTGCTCCCCGCCGACGGCCGCTTCGGCTCGGGTCCCTCCCGCATCCGCGATCCCCAGCTGGCCGCCCTCGCCGCGAGCGGCCGCACCGTGCTGGGCACCTCTCATCGCCAGGCGCCCGTCAAGCAGCTCGTCGCCCGCGTGCGCGAGGGACTGCACGAGCTGTTCTCGCTTCCCGACGGCTACGAGGTCGTGCTCGGCAACGGCGGTGCGACCGCCTTCTGGGACGCCGCGGTGTTCGGGCTCATCGAACATCGGTCCCAGCACCTCGTGCTCGGCGAGTTCTCCTCGAAGTTCGCGGCCGAAGCGACGAGTGCTCCCCATCTGGACTCTCCCGAGGTGATCCGCGCCGAGCCGGGCGGGCTCCCGATCGCGCGCGCCACGGTGGAGGTCGACGTGTACGCGTGGCCCCACAACGAGACCTCGACGGGCGTCATGGCCCCCGTCCGCCGCGTCGAGGGCGCGCACGAGGACCAGCTCGTGCTGATCGACGCGACCTCGGCGGCCGGCGGGGTCGCCGTGGACGTCACACAGGCCGACGCATACTACTTCTCGCCCCAGAAGTCCTTCGGCTCCGAGGGCGGCCTGTGGCTCTCGGTCCTGTCGCCCGCCGCGATCGAGCGCGCCCAGCGCCTCGCCGGTTCCCCGCGGTGGATCCCCGAGTTCCTCTCGCTCACCGCCGCGATCGACAACTCCCGCAAGGACCAGACGCTCAACACCCCGGCGATCTCGACGCTCGTGCTGCTCGCCGAGCAGATCGAGTGGATGCTCGCCCAGGGCGGTCTCGCGTGGGCCGATGCCCGCACCCGTGCGACGAGCGGGATGCTGCACGACTGGGCAGCTCGGCGCGAGGAGATCACGCCGTTCGTGGCGGACCCGGCGGCGCGCTCCCAGGTGGTCACGACGCTCGATGTCGACCCGTCGATCGACGCCACCACCGTCACGAGCATCCTGCGTGCCCGCGGTGTGGTCGACATCGAGCCGTACCGCAAGCTCGGGCGCAACCAGCTGCGCGTGGCGACCTTCCCCTCGGTGCCCGAGGAGGACGTGGCCGCGCTCATCGCGTGCCTCGACCTCGTGATCGACGCCTTGCGCTGACCGGGCACGGCGACCCGGCCCGGTCCCCCTCCCGGCCCCGACGACGACGGCCGGTCACCCACCCTCGAGAGTGGGTGACCGGCCGTCGTGCGCCGGAGAGGTCGGCTCAGCCGAGCAGGTTCGTGAGCGCCCCACGCAGGAAGTAGAGGACGAACAGCAGGGCGACGACATACATGAGCCAGTGCACGTCCCGGCCTCGTCCGCGCGCGACCCGGATCAGGACATAGGTCAGGAACCCCGCGCCCATGCCCACCGTGATCGAGTAGGCGAAGGGCATCAGGATGATCGTGAGGAAGGCGGGGATGGCCTTCTCGACGTCGTGGAAGTCGATGTCGCTGATCTGCGTCATCATCAGGAAGCCGACCATGACGAGGGCAGGCGTGGCCGCCTCGTAGGGCACCATCGCGACGAGCGGCGCGAGGAACATCGAGGCCGCGAAGGCGAGGCCCGTGACGATCGACGCGAGGCCGGTGCGCGCGCCCTCGCCCACGCCCGTGGCGGACTCGGCGTAGGCGGTCGCGGAGCTCACGCCGCCCACACCGCCGGCGACCGCGGCGAGCGAGTCGACGAGCAGGATGCGCTGGGAGTGGGGGATGTCGCCCTCGGCATCGACGAGTCCGCCCTCGTTGGCCACGGCCACCATCGTGCCCATGGTGTCGAAGAAGTCGGCGAGCACGAGCGAGAACACGATGACGATCGCGCCGATGGCCCCGACCGCCGTGATGCCGCCGATCGGGTCGACCGTGAACAGGGTCGAGAGGTCCGGCAGCGCGATCGGCGAGCCGTGCAGCGCCGGCGCGTTGAGGCTCCAGCCCGAGGGGTTGCCGGCATCGCTCCCGGCGGGAGCGGTGAAGGCGCCGATGTGGAGCATCGCCTCGAGCACGATCGCGAGCACCGTGGCGGCGGCGATCGACACGAGCATCGCACCGGGGATCCGGCGCACCCACAGCACGATGGTCAGCAGCAGACCGACCACGAAAACG
>DAMDHZ010000027.1:3307-10371 GCA_032101665.1 Brachybacterium sp.
CAGCCGATGAGGGAGCCGTCGTTGCCGAGCTGCACGGGCGTGGCCGACGCGTGGGTCACGAAACGCGCGTTGAACAGGCCCACGAAGGCGATGAACAGGCCGAGGCCGACCCCGATGGCGGTCTTGAGGAAGGCGGGGACGGCGCGGAAGATCGCCTTGCGCAGGCCGGTCAGCACGAGCACGAAGATGACGACGCCCTCGAGCAGGACGAGACCCATCGCGCCGGCCCAGGTCATGCCCGGAAGCGGCACGACCGAGTAGGCGACATAGGCGTTCAGACCCAGCCCGGTGGCCAGGGCGAGCGGGAACTTGGCCCAGGCGCCCATCGCGATCGACATGACGGCCGCGACGAGCGCCGTGCCGGCGGCGACCGCCGCGAGGTTGGGCTCCGTGCCGCCGCCGAGGTAGTGACCGGTCGAGTCGGGGACCGTACCGATGATGAGCGGGTTCAGCACGATGATGTAGCACATCGCAAAGAACGTGACGAGGCCCCCCCGGAGCTCGCGGCCCACGGAGGAGCCGCGCGCCGAGATGCCGAAGTACCGATCGAGGGCGGACGGGGTGCGGGTGGGCGGGGAGGCCACGGAGGAGGGTGCCGTCATGGGCCGCATGCTACCGGCGACTCGGAGCTCGGCCGCCGCCGGATCCAGGGTGGCGGCCGAGCTGTGACCGACGCTACTGCCGGGGCAGCGAGGCCTTGTTCTCCTGCACGAAGCGGTAGTAGTCCGTGAGCTCGAGATCGGCCGCGGCCTCCTCGTCGACCACGATGGTCGCGTGCGGATGCGCCTGCAGCGCCGTGGCGGGCCAGCGCGCGCTGAGCGGGCCCTCGACGAGCTGGGCGACGGCGGCGGCCTTCTGCCGTCCGGAGGCGGTGAGCACCACGGCGCGCGCCTCGAGGATGGTGCCGATGCCCTGGGTCAGGACGTGCACGGGGACGTCCTCGGGGGCGTCGAAGAAGCGGGCGTTGTCCTCGACGGTCTGCCGGGTGAGTGTCTTGACCCGCGTCCGTGAGGCGAGGGAGCTGGTGGGCTCGTTGAAGCCGATGTGCCCGTCGGTGCCGATCCCGAGGATCTGCAGGTCGATGCCGCCGGCCTCGCGGATCGAGGCGTCGTAGCGGCGGGCCTCGGCGACCGGGTCCTCGGCCTCGCCGTGCGGAGAGAGGACGAGGGCGTCGTCGATGTCGACGTGGTCGGTCAGGTGCTCGCGGATGAAGCGGTGGTAGCTCTGCGGCGCGTCGGCGGCGAGACCGACGTACTCGTCGAGCAGGAAGGCGCGCGTCCCGGCGAAGGAGAGCCCCTCGTCGCGGTGGCGGCGGATGAGCTCGATGTAGGCGTGCACCGGCGAGGAGCCGGTGGCAAGCCCGAGGGTCGCACGGCCGGAACCCTCACGGATGACCCGCTCGAACTCGTCGGCGACGCGCCGCGCGCCCTCCTCGGCGCTGCTGACGATGATGACCTCCATGCCCAACCTCCACTGTCTGCGCGAGCGTGCGCGTTTGATGTCCCTACCGGTCAGATTCCATCATAACGGTACGCGCTGCCCGGAGATCGCCGGAGGTCCTCCCCCGCCCGTCGGGCCTCCGTGCACGACGACGGCGCGCCGAGGGTGCCTGGGGCACTCCCGACGCGCCGTCGGAGGAGCGTCCGGGCGGGCCGGACGCGGTCGGCCGGAGCCGACGGGGACGCGCTCGCGTCAGTTCTTCTTGGGGGTGGAGGCTGCCGCGAGCTCGAACGCCCGGCGGGGCTCCTCGGACTCGGGGATGCCGAGGATGTCGCGGTGGCCGACGGCCTGCGCGATCCAGCCACCGATCACGGCCGCCTTCTTGGCGAAGGTGGGCATCGCGTACACGTGGTACGCGCGGGCGCCCAGCCAGCTGGGCAGTCCCTTCAGCTCGAACTTGCGATCACCGAGGAAGAGCGTGCCCACGCCCTTGTACATGCCCAGGGTGGCCATGGTGCCGAGGTTCTTGTGGTAGTAGTCCACGAGCGGGCGGCCCTGGATGGAGCGGGCGATGTTGTCGGCCAGGCGCTTGCCCTGGCGCACGGCGTGCTGCGCGTTGGGCGGGCAGACCTTGCCCTCGCCCGACGCCAGGTCCGGCACGGTCGTGCAGTCGCCGCCGGCGAAGACGCCCTCGACCGGGCCGTCCTCGCCCTTGACGCGCAGATCCGCGAGGCAGTCGAGACGGCCGGTCTGGTTCAGCGGAAGGTCCGACTGCGACAGGACCGGATTGGGCTTGATGCCCGCGGTCCACACGATCAGGTCGGACTCGAACTCGTCGCCGTCCGAGGTCTTGACGTGGCCGTCCTCGCACGAGTTGAGGAAGGTCTCGAGCTTGACCTCGATGCCGCGCTCGCGGAGCTGGTTGAGCGCGAACTTGCCCAGGTCCTCGCCGACCTCGGGGAGGATGCGGCCCATCGCCTCGATGAGCACGAAGCGTACGTCGGAGGCGTGGAGGTCGGGGTAGTAGCGGAGGGTGTCGTGCACCATGTCCTGCGCCTCGGCGAGCGCCTCCGCGCCGGCGAAACCGCCGCCGACGAACGTGAAGGTGAGCAGTCGCTTGCGGGTCGCGGCGTCCTTGGTGGACGCGGCCTCGGCGAGCGAGGTGAGGATGCGGTCGCGCACGGCCACGGCCTCCTCGACCCATTTGAAGCCGATGGCGTTCTCCGCGAGGCCCGGGATGGGGAGGGTGCGGGGCACCGAGCCGAGGCCGACGACGAGGTAGTCATAGGAGATCTCGAGCGGGGCGTCGCCCTCGGTCCGGACCACGACGGTCTTGTCGGCGTTGCGGATCTCCGACACGGTGCCGGTGATGACCTTCGAGCCGGTCAGGACCTTGCGCAGGGGCGCGAGCACATTGCGCGGGTCGATCGAGCCGGCACCCACCTCGGGGAGGAACGGCTGGTAGGTCAGGTACGGGCGGGAATCGACGACCGTGATCGCGACGTCCGAGCCGAGGGCCTTGCGCAGGTGCTCGGCCGTGGTGAGGCCGAGCGAGCCGCCGCCGAGGATGAGAACGTGCGGAAGTCCGCCATGGGTGGTGTTGTTCATCCTCTCAGAGTAGGACCGCCGGGCCCCTGGCTCCAAGCGCCGAGGTCACGTCTCGCACTTTGAGAGCGACTTCTCGTTATCCGGCCCGCTCCCTCGGTGTCAGAGCAGGCTGAGCGCGATGCCGTCGAGGATGTCGTGCTCGCTCGTGCGGCTCTCCGCGACACCGGTCGCGCTCTCGACGCGTCGCAGCACGCGCTCCCAGATGAGGGCGCCCCCTCCGATCACGTCGATCCGGCCGGGATGGACGACGCGGTACGCGCGCCGCTCCTCGCGCGAGGCCCGCAGGATCTGCTCGCAGACGGCGACCGAGCGGGCGATCGGCAGGGTCGCCCCGTGGGTGACGTCCGGTGCGTACTGCGCGAGCCCCTCGGCGACCGCGCTGACCGTCGTGACCGTGCCGGCGACGCCGACCAGGGTCGTCGTGCGCGCGAGAGGCACGGTGCGCTCGGCCTCATCGAGGTGGAGATCGATGTCCGCGGTCGCGGCGGCGATCTCGTCCTCGGTCGGCGGGTCGGACCGCAAGTGGCGCTCGGTCATGCGGACCGAGCCGACGTCCATGCTGACGCGCGCCTCGGGGCGCTCCGTGCCGAGCACGAGCTCCGTCGAGCCGCCGCCGATGTCGACCACGAGGCGCGGCCCCGGGGCGAGGTCGGACAGGGTGCTCACGGCGCCCACGAAGGACAGCTCGGCCTCCTCCGTCCCGCTCACGATCTCGGGGGCGATCCCGAGGATGTCGCGCACGCCGTCGATGAACACGTCGCGATTGGAGGCGTCACGGGTCGCGCTCGTGGCCACGAAGCGCACGCGCTCGGCCCCGTGCCGGGTCACGAGCCGCGCGTAGCGGCGGGTGGCGTCCAGGGTGCGCTCGACCGCGGCGGGATCGAAGGTCCCGGTGCGGTCCACGCCGTACCCGAGACGGACGATCTCCATGTGGCGTTCGAGGTCGACGAGGGTGCCGTCATCGGCGCGGTGTGCGATGAGCAGGCGGATGGAGTTGGTGCCGCAGTCGATCGCGGCGACGGGTGCGCTCATGCGTCCTCCTCGGTGCAACGGCACTCGTCGATCGCTGCGACGGGCGCCAGCTCGGCCAGGACGCGGTCCCCGACGGGGTTGACGCCCTCACCCTCGGCGAGCGACTGGCCGACGATCGCGTGCAGGCACTTGACCCGACGGGGCATGCCGCCGGCGCTCACGGACGCGACCTCCTCGGCGTGCCCGATCTCCTCACGGCGGGCGATGTACCGCTCGTGGGCGCGGGCGTAGCCGGCTGCGAGGTCCTCGTCGTGCTCGAGCGCGGCGGTCAGCCGGGCCATCTCGCCGCGCGCCTCGAGACGCGAGACGGCGGCGACCATCGACGGGAGCGTGAGGTACAGCGAGGTCGGGAACGGGGTGCCGTCCTCGAGGCGGGGCGCTGTGCGTACGACGGCGGGTCGCCCGCACGCGCACCGCCGGGCGATCGACACCACGCCGCGCATGTCCCGTCCCAGCTGCTCGCGCATGACCGCGCGGTCGGCCTCGGTCGCCGGCGTCTCGTGGGGGAGCGGCGGCAGTGCGCTCACGGGGTGGGCTCCTCGGTCTGGGGTGCCTGCGGGCTCTGGGTGCTGTCGGGGGTCACGGTCTGGTCCGGGATGTCCTCCGGCCGCAGGCGGCTGGACCCCTCGACGCTCGTCCACAGGGCATCGAACCAGTCCTGCTTCTTCGCGGCCTCCTGGGTCTGCTGGTCCTCGGTCAGGGGGACGTCCGTGCCCGACGTGTCGGTCAGGCGGTACTGGGTCTCCCCCGGCATCGCGAACAGCAGGCGCTCACGGGCCTGGGCTGCGACGAAGGTCGGGTCGTCCCAGCGGTCGACCTGGGACTGCAGGGCCTGCACGTCGGCCTGCTGCTGGGCGACCTGGTCCTGGGCGGTCGCGAGCTCCTGGCGCTGGACCACATAGCGGTTGACCGTCGGCACGAGCGTGGCGAGCGCGACCACGACGAGGGCGATCAGGACGAGCGCCCGGCGGGTGATGCCCCAGGCAGGGCCGTCCGTCCCGGACGACCCTGCGCTCGGGCTGCGGCGGGGCCGCGCGGCATCGGCGGGGCGCGAGGCGGCGCGGGCACGCGTGGAGCCCCCGCGCGCCGACGGTGCACCCGACCGGCGCGACGACGAGACCGGGTGCCCCGCGCGTCGCGGAGCGCCCGGTCGTCGTGCTGTCATGCGGACCAGGCTACAGGGGTCACGCTGAGAAACGCGGGAACGCGCTGGTGCCGGCGTAGACGGCGGCGTCGCCCAGCTCCTCCTCGATGCGGATCAGCTGGTTGTACTTGTTGACGCGCTCGCCGCGGGCGGGCGCGCCGGACTTGATCTGGCCGCAGCCGGTGGCGACGGCGAGGTCGGCGATCGTGGTGTCCTCGGTCTCGCCGGAGCGATGGGACATCATGCAGCGGTAGCCGTTGCGGTGGGCGAGGTCGACGGCGTCGAGGGTCTCCGTGAGCGAGCCGATCTGGTTGACCTTGACCAGCAGGGCGTTCGCGGCGTTCAGCTCGATGCCCTTGCCCAGACGCTCGGGGTTGGTCACGAACAGGTCGTCGCCGACCACCTGGACCGAGTTGCCCAGACGCTCGGTGAAGGCCTGCCAGCCCTCCCAGTCCTCCTCGTCCAGCGGATCCTCGATGGACACGAGCGGGTAGTCCTGGACCAGACCGGCGTAGTAGTCGATCATCTCGGCCGAGGACGTGCCCCTGCCCTCGAACTGGTACGCACCGTCGGTGAAGAACTCCGAGGCCGCCACGTCGAGCGCGAGAGCGACGTCGGTGCCGGGCGTGTAGCCCGCCTTGGTGATGGCCTCGAGGATGAGGTCGAGCGCCTCGCGGTTGGAGTCGAGATTGGGAGCGAAGCCGCCCTCGTCGCCGAGACCGGTGGCCAGGCCGCGGTCGTGCAGCACGCCCTTGAGCGCGTGGTAGACCTCGGCGCCCATGCGGACCGCCTCGACGAACGACTCGGCGCCGATCGGGGCGATCATGAACTCCTGGATGTCGACGTTGGAGTCCGCATGGGAGCCGCCGTTGAGGATGTTCATCATCGGCACCGGGAGCACGTGCGCGTTCGGGCCGCCGACGTAGCGGTAGAGCGGGAGATCGGAGGACTCGGCGGCGGCCTTGGCCACGGCCAGGGAGACGCCCAGGATGGCGTTGGCGCCGAGCGAGCCCTTGTTGTCGGTCCCGTCGAGCTCGATCATCGCGAGGTCGATCTCGCGCTGGTCGGTCGCGTCCATGCCGAGGACCTTGGGCTCGATGTCCTCGATGACAGCGGCCACGACCTGCTGGACGCCCTTGCCGAGGTAGCGGCCCTTGTCGCCGTCACGACGCTCGACGGCCTCGAACTGACCGGTGGAGGCGCCCGAGGGGACCTCGGCGCGGGCGAAGGTGTTGTCGTCGAGGAGAACCTCGACCTCGACGGTCGGATTGCCGCGGGAATCGAGGATCTCACGGGCGATGAGGGCGTCGATGACTGCCATGGACATGTGCTCCTTCTGCGAAGAGGATCAGTTCGCCGGTCGTCAGGACCGCCGCGCCCAGTCTACGGGGCGCGGGCAGGACCTTCAGCGGGTGTGCACCACGAGTTCGGGGATCGACGCGATGACCAAGAACAGCAGGGTCCGTCCGGCCAGGGCGGGCACGAAGAACCGCCACCAGGAGCGGTCGATCGCGCCGACGGCGACCGGCCACACGATGAACGGCGGGATCGCGATCGCACCCGAGAGGAAGGTGACCAGCATCATCCGCCATCGGCCCCGGCGGCCCCAGGCCGCCACGGCGTCGCCCATCCGGCGGATCCACGCGCCGAGACGGAGGAGGAACCCGGGCAGACGGACGCGCTGCGGACGCCTCTGGCGCGGGGCGCGCAGGCGCGACCAGCGCTCGGCGCCCCGGCCCGCGAGCCAGTAGGGCAGCTTGCCGAGGGTCTGGCCGAGTCCGAGCGCGAGGGCGACGAGGACGGGCGCCACATGGCTCTCGACAGGCACCGTCGCGGCGAT
>DAMDHZ010000027.1:10381-18637 GCA_032101665.1 Brachybacterium sp.
CACCTCGGTGTTGAACAGCGGGATGAGGGCGCCGAGCGCCGCATAGCCGACGGCGCCGAGCAGGACCAGGACGGTCTTCACCGGCGGTCGGCTCAGTGCGCCGCGGGGGCGTCGGAGCCCCCGTGCTCGCCGTCCGCGGCGAGGCGCCCGAGCAGGGTGCGCAGGGCCGACTCGGGGTCCTCGTCGCGCGACTCGGCGTCGACGACGAGGGCGAGCAGGGAACGCGCCACCTCACCGCCCACGACCTCGGTCGCGGCCCCGTCGGCCCGGGCCAGCAGGGCGTCGAGCTCACCGCGCGTGCGCGCACGGTGCACGGCCTTGGCGGCGCTCTGCAGGGCGGGCAGACGCCGTGGGAGGCCGTCGAGGAGGCCTTGCGGTGCCCCTTCGGCGGCCTTGACGGCGTGCCATTGGGCGATGATCTCGTCGACGTCGTCGCGGCGGACGAGCGCCGACGCGGCGTCGTCGCCGAACACGTGCGGGTTGCGCCGCTGCATCTTCTCGTTGAAGGCGCGCGCCACGTCGTCGATCGACCACGGCGCGCTCTCCTCCTCCCCCAGGCGGGCGTGGAAGAGGATCTGGAACCACAGGTCGCCGAGCTCTCCGATCAGCGCCCGGGAGTCGTCGCCGGTCCCCTGCTCGATCGCCTCGAGCACCTCGTGGGTCTCCTCGAGCAGGTAGCGGGCGAGGGACTCGTGGGTCTGCTGGGCGCTCCAGGCGTCGCCGCCCTCGCTGCGCAGCGCGTCCATGATCTCGACCGAGCGCAGCAGCTCGCTCCCGCGCGGCGCGGAGGCGTCAGCGCTCATGCGGCCACGGCCGGGGAGAGGTCGGCGAGGACCCCGCGGGCCCAGTCCAGCAGCTCGTGGTCGCGCAGCTCGGTGCCGCCCACGCGCGACGTGGTCGGGCGCGGCACGAGCACCTGCCGTACGGCCGGCTTGAACATCGTGCCGGGGTACAGGCGCTTCATGCGCAGGGCGGCGGAGTCCGGGGGCTCGATGTGCGCGAAGCGGATCATCTTGCCCTGCGCCTGGACCTCGTCGACCCCCGCGGCGCGCGCGTCGAGGCGGAAGCGGGCCACGTCGAGCAGCACCTCGACCGGCGCGGGCGGGGCGCCGTAGCGGTCGGTGAGCTCCGCGCGGACCTCCGCGATCTTCTCGAGGGAGTCGGCGGCCGACAGCTTCGCATAGGCCTCAAGGCGCAGCCGCTCCGAGGCGATGTAGTCGTGCGGAAGGTGGGCGTCGAGTGGCAGCTCGACCTTGACGTCGCTCGTGGCGACCTGCGGCTCGCCACGGAACGCGCTGACCGCCTCGCCCACCATGCGCACGTACAGATCGAAGCCCACACCCGCGATGTGCCCGGACTGCTCGCCGCCCAGCAGGTTGCCGGCGCCGCGGATCTCGAGGTCCTTCATCGCGACCTGCATGCCCGCGCCGAGGTCGGTGTGGGCCGCGAGCGTCGTCAGGCGGTCGCTCGCCGTCTCCGTGAGCGGCTTGTCGGCGCGGTACAGGAAGTAGGAGTACGCGCGCTCGCTCGACCGGCCCACGCGTCCGCGCAGCTGGTGCAGCTGGGAGAGGCCGAACTTGTCGGCGTTCTCCACGATCAGCGTGTTGGCGTTGGAGATGTCCAGGCCGGTCTCGACGATCGTGGTGCACACGAGCACGTCGAAGCGCTTCTCCCAGAAGTCCACGATCACCCGCTCGAGCTGGGTCTCGTTCATCTTGCCGTGGGCCACCTCGACGCGCGCGTCGGGGACGAGCTCCCGGATCCGCTGGGCGGTGCGGTCGATGTCCTCGACCCGGTTGTGGATGAAGAAGACCTGCCCCTCGCGCAGCAGCTCGCGGCGGATCGCCGCGGTGATCTGCTTGTCGTCCTCGGCGCCCACGTAGGTGAGCACGGGGTGGCGCTCCTCGGGCGGGGTCTGCAGGGTGGACATCTCGCGGATCCCGGTCACGGCCATCTCGAGGGTGCGCGGGATCGGAGTCGCGGACATGGAGAGCACGTCGACATCGGTGCGCAGCGCCTTGAGGGTCTCCTTGTGCTCGACGCCGAAGCGCTGCTCCTCGTCGACGATGATGAGGCCGAGGTCCTTGAACCGGACCTGGCCGGTGAGCAGCCGGTGGGTGCCGATGACGACGTCGACCGAGCCGTCGCGCAGGCCCGCGACGGTCTGCTCGGACTCCGCGGCGCTCTGGAAGCGGGAGAGGGCCCGCACGGTCACGGGGAAGCCCGTGAAGCGCTCCGTGAAGGTCTCGAGGTGCTGCTGGGACAGGAGCGTGGTGGGAGCGAGAACGGCCACCTGCTTGCCGTCCTGGACGGCCTTGAACGCGGCCCGGACCGCGATCTCGGTCTTCCCGTAGCCCACGTCGCCGCAGATCAGACGGTCCATCGGGACCGGCTTCTCCATGTCGGCCTTGACCTCGTCGATGGTCGTGAGCTGGTCGGGCGTCTCGACGAACTCGAACGAGTCCTCGAGCTCGCGCTGCCAGGGCGTGTCGGGGCCGAAGGCGTGGCCCGGGGCGCTCTGGCGCGCGGAGTAGAGGCGCACGAGCTCCCCCGCGATCTCGCGGATCGCCTTGCGCGCCCGCGACTTGGTCCTGGACCAGTCCGAGCCGCCCATCCGGTTGACGCTCGGGTCGTCGCCGCCGACGTACTTGGTGACCTGGTCGAGCTGATCGCTGGGCACGTACAGACGGTCGCCGGGCTGCCCCTTCTTCGAGGGCGCGTACTCGATGACGAGGTACTCGCGGGTGGCGCGCTTGGCGCCCGTGCCGACCGCGCGGCTCGTCATCTCGACGAAGCGGCCGACGCCGTGGTGCTCATGGACGACGTAGTCGCCCGTGCGCAGCTGCAGGGGGTCGACGACGTTGCGCCGCCGCGACGGGATCCTCCGCTCCCCGCTGCGCCGAGCACCGGACTTGCCCGTCAGATCGCGCTCGGCGACGAGCACGAGGCGTGAGGCCTCGTCGACGAGGCCCTCGACGAACGGGCCCACGGTCACGACGGCCTCGCCGTCCTCGAGGGGCTCGTCGAGCTCGGTCGCGAAGCGGGCGGGCAGGCCCGCGTCGCGTAGGTTCTCGGTGACGTGGCGCCCGCCGCCCGGGCCCGTCATCGTCACGACGATCCGCCAGCCGTCGCTGCGGCGCTTGGCAAGGTCGCGGGCCGCCTCCGACGGGCGACCGCCGTAGCCGGGATGCGCCAGGGTGCTCGCGGTCACGTCGGCGTCCTCGGGCAGACCGAAGGGCGACAGGGAGATCCAGGCGTCGCCGCGGGCGAGGGCGTGGTCGCGCACGTCCTCGAGCGGCACGAAGCTGGCCGCGCCGACGTCGATGGGGAGCCCTCCCCCGGCGGCCGCGCTCGACCAGGCGGCGGCGAGGAACTCATCGGTCGTCGAGACCAGGTCCTCGGCGCGCGCGCGGACGCGTTCGGGGTCGAGCACGAGCATGCGGGCGGCCGACGGCAGGGCGTCGGAGACCTGCTCCATGCGCTCGACGAGCACGGGACTGAGCGATTCCATGCCGTCCACCGCGATCCCATCGGCGATCCGCAGGAGCATGTCGCGCACGCCGGGCAGCTCGTCGGCCATCGTGCGGGCGCGGGCGCGCACGGCGGGCGTCAGCAGGATCTCGCGGCACGGCGGGGCGTCGAGGCCGTGCGCGACGGGCTCGAGGGAGCGCTGGTCGGCGACGGAGAAGTAGCGGATCTCGTCGATCTCGTCGCCGAACAGCTCGATGCGCACCGGGTGGGGCTCGGTGGGCGGGAAGACGTCGAGGATGCCGCCGCGGACCGCGAACTCGCCGCGGCGCTCGACCATGTCGACGCGTGTGTAGGCGGCACCGACCAGCTGCTCGACGAGCGTCTCGAGCCCGTGCTCCTCGCCGACGACGGCACGCACCGGCACGAGCTCGCCCAGGCGCGCGGCGACGGGCTGCATGAGGCTGCGCACGGGCAGCACGAGCACATGGACGGGCGTCTCGGACTCGGGGTGGGCCAGGCGCCGCAAGGTCGCCAGACGGCGGGCCACGGTGTCGGAACGGGGCGAGAGCCGCTCGTGCGGAAGGGTCTCCCACGCGGGGAGCTCGGCGACGTGCTCGGTGCCGACCAGGACCCGCAGGGCGGCGACGACGTCCTCGGCGGCGCGCGTGGTCGCGGTGACCACGACGAGGGGGCGGCGCGCGTCCGCCCGACGCGCGAGGTCGGCGGTGACGAAGGGGAACAGACCGCTCGGCGCGACGACCGACGCGGTCGTCGCCGACGGATCGAGCGCTCGCTCCCGGATGGCCGCGAGGTCGCCGCCCGCCGCAAGGGCATCGAGCAGGGGGGCGAGGCTGGGCGCGTCGTGGACGGGGGCGGCTGGGCGCGGGGAGGTCGTCGCGGTCATCGGGTCTCTCGGGAGTGGAAGTGCTGCTGAGCGGCCTCGAGGCCGTCCAGGATGAGCGTGGAGGCGGCCTCGGCGGCGTCGCCGAGGAGCAGGGGCAGGGTCCGGCGCTCGGTGGCCGTGAACGCCGCCAGGACGTGGTCGGCGGTGTCGCGGCGCCCCGTGGGGCGTCCCACGCCGACGCGCACGCGCAGGTAGTCCCTGGTGCCGAGGGTCTTGGTCACGTCGCGCAGCCCGTTGTGCCCTCCCTCACCGCCTCCGCGCTTGAGGCGGATGGTGTCGAAGGGGAGGTCGACGTCGTCGTGGACGACGACGACGTCGGCGGGCGTGACCCCGTAGAAGCTCGCGAGGGCGGCGACGGGGCCGCCCGAGAGGTTCATGAAGCACGCGGTCTTGGCGAGGATCGTGCGCGTGCCCGTGCCGGGGGCGCCGAGATGTCCCTCGATCACCTGCGCCGCGGCCCGGCGGGCCGCCTTGAAGGTGCCGCCGGTCTGCTCGGCGATGTGGTCGAGCACCATGTGCCCCACGTTGTGGCGGGTGCGGGCATAGTCGGCCCCGGGGTTCCCGAGTCCGACGAGAAGGTGCGTGGTGCTCATGCGGTGGCCTCCATGACGACGGCGACAACGCTACCGGGGCGCCGCGCATTGCACGACGCCCCGGTGAGCGCAGGGAGTGAGGCAGGGATCACGCCGCGGCGGGACCGGCCTCGGGTGAGGTCACTCCTCGGTCGCGTCCTCGGGCTCGGCGGCCGGGGCGGACTCCTCGTCGGCGGCGTCGAGCTCGGCCTCGAGCTCCTGGTCGACGCGCGGCAGCTGCACGGCCATCACGAGGAGCTCGGCGTCGGTCACGAGCTCAGCGCCCGCGGGGAGGGTGACGTCGCCGGCGAAGACCTGGTAGCCGTCCTCCTTCTCGTCGACGTCGATCTCGAGGTGCTCGGGCACGGTGAGCGCGTCCACCGAGAGGGTCAGGGTCTGTGCGTCGACGACCGCGATGGCCGGGGCGACGGGCTCGCCGTTCAGGACGACGGGGATGTCGACCTCGACCTTCTCGCCGCGGCGGACCTCGATGAAGTCGATGTGCGTGAGCGTGCGACGGATCGGGTGACGCTGGATCTCCTTGATCAGGGCCAGACGGCTGCGGCCGTCGGCGAGCGTCAGCTCGAGGAGCGCGTTGGGGTTGCGAGCGGCCAGCGCGGTCTGGTGGCCCGGCAGGGTCACGTGGATCGGGTCCTGGCCGTGGCCGTACAGGACGGCGGGGATCTTGTCCTCAGCACGGATGCGGCGGGCGGCGCCCTTGCCGAAGTCCTCGCGCAGCTCGACGGAAAGCTTCTCGGGCATGTCGTTCTCCTGGGTCCGGTGTCGTTCGCGGGGGCGAGGTCTCGCGCACCGCGGACACCCGGACGGTCCTGACCCGTCCGACATGCTCGCACCGCGTCGATCACGGAGTCGGGCACGGCCCGCTCCCTCGCCGAAGTGACCGGTCGACAGTAGCACGCGGGGCCCGCGCGCCCGGTCAGAGGCGGACGTGACGTGCCCCTCGCCGCCGCGCTCCGGAGCGGATCGGCGCACCGCGCGAGCAGCGGCCACCGCACCCTCGGCGGCCGCCGGCCGCACAGCCCGCAGCACCCATGCCATCGTGTGTCCCGGGCGGTCCGCGAGCAGGGACGCAGGTCCCGAGATTGCGAACTGACCAGGCCTACCGTTGAAGACATCCGAGGAGCGGTCCTCGAAATGCCGGGCGATCATCCCTCGCCCCCTTCATCCGGAAAGGCCACCCGCCATGTCCTCCACCACCGCGACCCCACGGTCCACGCACACCGCGACCACCGACTCGAGCCTGGACGTCCGGTCACGTGCGGGCCGCACCCTCTTCGGCATCGTGCGCATCCTCGTCGGCTTCGAATTCCTGTGGGCCTTCTTCGACAAGCTGATCGGTCTCGGGTTCTCGACGCCCACCGAGAAGTCGTGGCTCAACGGCGGCTCACCCACGGGCGGCTACCTCGGCGGCGTGATCGCCCCCGAGACCGGCAACCCGTTCGCCGGCTTCTTCAAGTTCTGGCTGGGCCTGGGCACCTTCACCGATGTCGTCTTCATGCTGGGCCTGCTCGGCGTGGGTCTGACCGTGACCCTCGGCTTCTGGTTCCGGTTCGGGGCCGTCGCGGGTGCGGCCATGATGCTGCTCATGTGGCTGGCCTCGTTCCCGATCGCGCCCAACCCCTTCGTCGACTACCACCTGGTGGACCTGTTCCTGCTGCTCGCGCTCGCCGCGGTCGGCGCGGACCGCTGGCTCGGACTGGGGACCATGTGGCGCCGTCTCGTCGGCGGCCGGGCCCTCATGATCTGATCGCTGCGCCCGCACCGGGCACCGCATGCGCGAGGCCCTCCCGGATCACCGGGAGGGCCTCGCGCATGTCGCTGCGGCCGGGCTCAGACCTGGCCGTCGAAGAGGCTCGTGACGGAGCCGTCGTCGAACACCGCGCGCACCGCTCGGGCGATGAGCGGGGCGATCGAGAGCTGGGTGAGGTTCTCGAACTGCTTCTCGGGGGGCACCGGGAGCGTGTTGGTGCAGATGACCTCGGAGACGCCGCTCGAGCGCAGCCGCTCGGTCGCGGGATCGGAGAGGATCGGGTGGGTGGTCGCGACGACGACCTTCTTGGCGCCGTTGGCCTGGAGCGCCTCGACCGCCTGCATGATGGTGCCGGCGGTGTCGATCATGTCGTCGACGAGCACGCAGGTCCGGTTCGCGACCTCGCCGATCACGCGCTTGGCCACCGCCTGGTTGGGCTTCTTGGGGTCGCGCGACTTGTGGATGAACGCCAGTCCGATGCCGCCCAGGCGCTTGGCCCACTGCTCCGCGACGCGGATGCGGCCCGCGTCCGGCGAGACCACGACGAGGTCCTCCTCGCCGTACTTGCGCTCGACGTAGTCGGCGAGGATCGGCAGCGCCATCAGGTGGTCGACGGGCCGGTCGAAGTAGCCCTGGACCTGGGGGGCGTGCAGGTCCACCGAGATCAGGCGGTCGATGCCGGCCGTCTGGTAGAGGTCGGCGACCAGACGGGCCGAGATGGGCTCGCGGCCGAGGTGCTTCTTGTCCTGGCGGGCGTAGGGGAAGCTCGGGGCGATCGCGGTGATGCGCTTGGCCGACGCGCGCTTGAGGGCGTCGATCATGATGAGGTGCTCCATCAGCCAGGTGTTGATGGGAGCGGGATGGGACTGCAGGACGAAGGCATCGGCGCCGCGGACCGACTCGCCGTAGCGCACATAGATCTCACCGTTGGCGAAGTCCCAGGCGTCGACCGGGAGCACCTCGACGCCGAGCTCCTCGGAGACCTCCTGCGCGAGCACGGGGTGGGCGCGTCCTGAGGCCAGGACCAGCCGCTTCTCCCCCGCCTTGACGATTCCGCTCATCGGTTCTCCTGCTCCTCGCTGCGTTCCCTGCTCTGCGGTTCCTGTGTCTCGCGGGCGGTGCTGCGGGCCTTCGCGACCTTCGCGGCCTCGGCTGCCTTCGTGCCCTCGCGACGACGCTCGGTCCATCCTTCCATGTTCCGCTGGTTCGAGGCGCTCACAGCCAGGGCGCCCGGCGGGACGTCCTTGCGGACCACCGTGCCGGCGCCGGTCGCGGCACCGTCGCCGATCTCCACGGGGGCCACGAGCACGCTGTCGGAGCCCACGCGCACGTGCTTGCCCACGCGCGAGCGGTGCTTGGTGACGCCGTCGTAGTTGGCGAAGATCGTGGCTGCGCCGATGTTGGTGCCCTCACCGATCTCGGCATCGCCCACGTAGCTGAGGTGGGGGACCTTGGCACCGGGGCCGATGTCGGCGTTCTTCGTCTCGCAGAAGCCGCCGATCTTGCCCCCGGCGCCGAGCACCGTGCCCGGGCGCAGG
>DAMDHZ010000027.1:18647-30122 GCA_032101665.1 Brachybacterium sp.
GCACCACCGACGCGCCGCGGCCCACGACCGTGTCGCGCAGGGTCGAGTCGGGTCCGATCTCCGCCTCGGCTGCGATGTCGGTCGCGCCCTGGAGCTGCACGCCGGGCTGGATCACGGTGTCCTGGCCGATCGTGACATCGGCGTCGATGTAGGTGGCGCCGGGGTCGATGATCGTGACACCCGCCCGCATGTGGCGCTCGTTGATGCGGCGGCGCATCTCGGCGCCGAGCTGGGCGAGCTGCACGCGGTCGTTGGCGCCCTCGACGAGGATCGGGTCGTCGGTCACGACGGCGCGCACGGCCCCGCCGTCGCGTCGGGCGATCGCGAGCACGTCGGTCAGGTACATCTCGCCCTGCGCGTTGTCGGTGCCGATCCGCTCGAGCGCCGAACGCAGCACGGCCAGGTCGAAGGCGTAGATGCCGGAGTTGACCTCGTCGATCGCGCGCTGCTCGGCCGTCGCGTCCTTGTGCTCGACGATCCCGAGGACCTCGCTGCCCTCCTCGTCCCGCACGATCCGCCCGTAGCCCGTGGGATCGGGAACACGCGCCGTGAGCACGGTGACGGCGTTGCCGCTCTCCTCGTGCTCGGCCACGAGGGCGCCCAGGGTCTCGGCGTCCAGCAGCGGCACGTCGCCGTAGGTGACGAGGACGGTCCCCCCGGTCGCGTCGACCTGCTCGAGCCCGCACTGCACGGCGCGTCCCGTGCCCGGGACGTCGTCCTGATCGGCGATGAGCGCGTACGGGGCGTGCTCCCCGAGGTGCTCGACGACGAGGTCGCGTTGATGGCGCACGACGACGACGAGACGCTGCGGATCGAGCCCGGCGGCGGCGGTCACCGCGTGCATCAGCAGGGAGCGTCCGCAGATGGGGTGCAGGACCTTGGGGATCGCGGATTTCATGCGGGTGCCGGCGCCGGCGGCGAGGACGACGACGGCCTGGGGTGCGTGGGCGTTCAAGCGGGTGCTCCTCGTCTCGGGGGTGCCGCGCGACGGGCGGCCGGGTTCCGCCATCAGGACTCGAACCTGAAACTTCAGAACCAAAATCTGAGGTGTTGCCGATTACACCATGGCGGATCAGCCCTCACGGGCGCAGAGGAATCCTACCGGTGGTCGTGTGCCAGACTCGGGCCATGGCAGAACGGGTGGGCAGGACGCGCGCGGCGCGCATGACCGGCCGCGAGCGCCGCGAGCAGTTGGTCGCCGTGGGCCGCTCCCTGTTCGCCGAGAAGGGGTTCGACGCGACGAGCGTCGAGGAGGTCGCCGCGCGGGCGAAGGTCTCCAAGCCCGTCGTGTACGAGCACTTCGGCGGCAAGGAGGGGCTGTACGCCGTGGTCGTCGACCGCGAGACGGCCTGCCTGCTGGGAGCCCTCGAGACCGCGCTCGACGACCCGCGCCAGCATCCGCGGGTGCTCATGGAGCGCGCGGCGCTCGCCTTCCTCACCTACATCGACAGCCATGAGGACGGCTTCCGGATCCTCGTGCGAGACTCCCCCGCCACGCACGCCTCCGGCACCTACTCCTCGCTGCTGGGGGACGTGGCCGCCACGGTCGAGGGGATCCTGGCCGGCCAGCTCGGGATCCGCGCCTACAAGCCCTCGGACGCGGCGCTGTACGCCCAGATGCTCGTGGGCATGGTCGCCTACACGGGCCAGTGGTGGCTCGAGACGCGCTCACCGTCCAAGGAGCAGGTCGCGGCGCGCATGGTGAACCTCTCCTGGTTCGGGCTGGGGGCGCTCGAGAGGACGCCCGAGCTGCGCGGACGCTGAGCTCGGGTTCCGGGCTCCGTGGCGGGGCGGCGTGGGGGTCGTCACGCGCGCGGCGCGCGCGCCGTCACCTCCTAGACTTGGCCCATGCCCGATGCCGCTCCCGGAACCGACGAGGTCGATCGCATCGTCGCCGGCTGGGCGGCGGCACGGCCCGACCTCGACACCGCTCCCCTGTCGGTGCTCTCGCGCGTCTCGCGCCTCGCGCGCCACCTCGAGACGGCGCGTCGGGAGGCGTTCGCCTCCTCGGGCGTCGAGGGATGGGAGTTCGACGTGCTGTCGGCCCTGCGCCGCGCGGGCGACGAGCCCGTCTCGGCCGGTGCCCTCATGCATCAGACCCTCGTGACCTCGGGGACCATGACGACACGGATCGACAAGCTCGTCGCGCGGGGCCTCGTGACCCGCAGCCGGGACCCGCAGGACCGGCGCGCGGTGCGGATCGCGCTCGAGCCCGCGGGCATCACCGCGGTCGACGCCGCGATGGAGCATCTGCTGGCCTCCGAGGCACAGCTGCTCGCGGCCCTGCCTCCCGACACCCGCCGGACGCTCGCCTCGACCCTGCGCGACCTCCTCGTCTCCTTCGAGCCCGCCCGGGACTGACCGGGCTGAAAGGCACACCGCACCTCCATGGCACATCTGCTCGGCGCCCAGTCCCTCCATGTCGCCCTGCCCGACCGGGTCCTCCTGGACGCGGTCACGCTCGGGATCGACGACGGCGACCGCATCGGCGTGGTCGGCCGCAACGGCGACGGCAAGTCGACCCTGCTGCGCCTGCTCGCCCAGCAGCGCGAGCCCGACGCCGGACGGGTCACCGTGCGCTCGGGCGTGCGCGTGGGCGTGCTCGACCAGCAGGACGACGCGACGCCCGGGGTCACGGTGCGCGAGCGGGTCGTGGGTGATCGACCCGAGCACGAATGGGCCTCGGACCCGCGGATCCGCGACGTGCTCGCGGGGCTGCTCGACCAGATCCCGCTCGACGCCGACCTCGCCGAGCTGTCGGGCGGCCAGGTCCGACGCGTCCACCTGGCCGAGCTGCTCGTGGGCGACTGGGACATCCTGCTGCTCGACGAGCCCACCAACCATCTCGACGTCGAGGGCATCGCCTGGCTCGCCCAGCACCTGTCGTCGCGATGGAACCCGCGCACCGGCGGGCTCGTGGTCATCACCCACGATCGCTGGTTCCTCGACGCGGTGTGCACCCGCATGTGGGAGGTCCACGACGGGGTGGTCGATCCCTTCGAGGGCGGCTATGCGGCATACGTGCTCCAGCGCGTCGAACGCGACCGGCAAGCGGCCGCGACCGAGGCGCGCCGCCAGAACCTCATGCGCAAGGAGCTCGCATGGCTGCGGCGCGGCGCCCCCGCCCGCACGTCGAAGCCCAAGTTCCGGATCGACGCCGCGAACGCCCTGATCGCCGGGGAGCCGCCCGTGCGCGACACGGTCGAGCTCACCCAGCTCGCGACCTCACGCCTGGGACGCGACGTGATCGACCTCGAGAACGTCTCGGCCGGCTACGGCGGCGCGGACGTGCTCACCGACGTGACCGTGCACATCGGTCCCGCGGACCGGATCGGGGTGCTCGGCCCCAACGGTGCCGGGAAGTCCACCCTGCTCGCCCTCGTCACGGGCGATCTGCAACCGACCGCGGGCCGGGTGCGGCGGGGCACGACCGTGACGGTGCGCCAGGTGTCCCAGCGCCTGAGCGGGATCGCGGACCATCTCGACGAACGCGTGAGCGAGGTCGTCGGGAGGTATCGCACGCAGTACCGCGCCGGGAAGGACGAGGTGTCCCCGGGCCAGCTGCTCGAGCGCCTCGGCTTCACGACCGCGCATCAGAAGGTGGAGGTGGGCCGGCTCTCGGGCGGTCAGCAGCGACGTCTCGACCTGCTGCTGACCCTGCTCGAGGAGCCGAACGTGCTCGTGCTCGACGAGCCGACCAACGACATGGACACCGACATGCTCGCGGCCATGGAGGACCTGTTGGACACGTGGCCCGGCCCGCTCGTGGTGGTCTCGCACGACCGGTATCTGCTCGAGCGCGTGACCGACACCCAGTACGCCGTGCTCGACCATCAGGTGCGGCATGTGCCCGGCGGGGTGGACGAGTACCTCGCGCTGCGCGCAGCCCAGGAGCGCCGCGAGGCCAGCGCGATCGGAGCGGTCGCGGGAGCGGACGAGTCCTCGATAGTCGATGCCGCGGACGGCGCGACACCGGCCCTGTCCGGGCGCGCGCTCCGCGACGCCCAGAAGGAGGCCGCCGCACTCGAGCGGCGCATGACCCGTCTGGAGTCGGAGATCGCCGGCGCCAAGAACGCCCTGGCGGATGTCGACCCGGCCGACTACACCGCCCTGGCTGAGGCGATGCGCGCGATCAGCGCCCAGCAGGACGATCTCGCCGAGGTCGAGGAGCGCTGGCTCGAGGTCGGCGAGCAGCTGGGCTGAGCGCCGCGACGCCGTCCCCACCCGCGTCCCACCCCTCGAGCACCCGGGTCGCCTGCAGCGTGAGCCACCTCGACGGTTCGCCGTCCGGGACGTCGGTCTGGACCCACACTGGCCCACCGGTCGGTGGCCCTGGCGCCAGGTGCCATCGGCCTGACGCTGCGAGCGGATGTGCTCGACGGCCTCGGACATGCGCGGGTCGGGCGCCGTGTGATCGGCGATCGACGCAGCCCGCAGATGGTCCGCGGCCGCGAGGACGGAGTACTGCCACCGGCGCGGACTCGACAGTCGGAGCGCCCAGTCCCCGACCACGTCGCCCGTCGAGAGCCGACGGAACAGGTTCCGCCTCAGCAGGTACTCCTCCCCGGCTCGGCGTGCCGCACGTACACGCTCGGCGTCACCCGTCGCCAGCTGGTAGTCGAGGAGCCCGACCAGGATGTTGAGGGTCGAGGGGAAGGACGAGACGGTGGCGCCCTCGACCCATGCGCAGTTCCACCCGCCGTCATCGAGCTGGTGGGCCAGCATCCACTCCACGATCCCGTCGACGTCCGCCCCCAGCCAGAGGCCGTTGGACAGCGTCCACGAGTTGATGCAGCAATCGACCTCCCCGCTCCAGTAGGGCAGGTCGTCGTATTCCCAGCGGATTGCCTCGAGCCGGGACGCCGTGTCGCCGAGCACGTCGGCGTCGACGCCCCACTCCCGCAGGTCCTTGAGCGCCCACGTGGTCGCCGTCCACGGCTGCGGATCACCGCTGCGCCCCTCCCAGCCGGCGGGGAAGAACGCGCCCCCGGCCCACTGGCCGTCATCATCCTGCTGGGCGAGCACCGCGGCCCCGAAGCCCTCCGTGGCGACACGCGCCCGCGTGGCGAGCCACACCTCCTCGGGTTCGTCGAGCAG
Source organism: Brachybacterium sp. (assembly GCA_032101665.1). GTDB lineage: Bacteria > Actinomycetota > Actinomycetes > Actinomycetales > Dermabacteraceae > Brachybacterium. Next base: position 23,745 of record DAMDHZ010000027.1, read on the forward strand.
ATCCCGTTCGGCCTGCCAGCGCAGTGCCGGGTCGGAGTCGAGCAGCCAGCATGCGAGCTCGGTGTCGATCATGAGGTCCTCGTTCCGGGTGGTGGCCGATCGGGCGCCTCGGTCCCTGGGACCCAGTGTGAATCCCTCGGAGCAGGAGAGCCACCCCCGTGCTTCCTCCAGCGCCGCGCCCGAAGGGCGGCCCCTCTCAGCCGCCGACCGGCGATCCCGGCATCAGTCGACCGCCGCGACCGCGAGGTCGAAGTCCTCGCTCACGAGGGCGGCGTTCACGGCGCCGCCCGTGAACGCACCGGCGCCGATCGACATGGGCACGTTCGCGCCCGGATTGACCACGTTGCCGATGGCCCACACACGCGAGTGGCTCGTCGCTCCCATGGGGTCCACCTCGAGGAACGAGCCGAACGGCGTCTCGGTCCGGGTCAGGTCGAGAGCGCCCAGGAAAGCGTCGTGCGGACGCGGCGTGCCCGCGGTGAAGACGGCGTCGAGCGGGATCTCGTCGCCGCCGCGCAGCCTCACTCCGTCGATCCGCGGGGACTCGCCGAGGATCTCGGCGACCGGTTCGGTGACGATGTCGACACCGCGCGATCGCAGGCGGCGCGCGACATCGGCGCCGAGCAGCTCGGGGTCGGCGAGCACCGTGACCTGATCGCTCCACTGGCGGATCAGTTGGGCCTGGTGCAGGCCGAGCGGCGAGAGCACGAGGACGCCGAGACGCTGCTCGCGCACCTCCCAGCCGTGGCAGTACGGGCAGTGCAGGACGGTGTTCCCCCACCGCTCGGCGAGCCCGGGGATGTCGGGGAGCTCGTCGGTCAGACCGGTCGCGACGACGAGGGCGCGCGCCGAGCGGACCGTGCCGTCGGTGGCGACGACGTCGAGGCCGTCGCCGCCCTCCTCGACGCGGTCGATCCTCCCCTCGGCGAACTCCACGCCGTATCCGGCGGCCTCCCGGCGACCGCGCGCCAGCAGGTCACGCGGGGCAGCGCCCTCCTGCCCCAGCACGCCGTGCATGTGCTCGGTGAAGCGGTTGCGCGGGCTCCCCGCGTCGATCACGAGCACCCGGCGCCGCGAGCGGCCCAGCATGAGGGCGGCGGACAGGCCGGCGGCGCCGCCACCGGCCACGATGACATCCCAGTTGTTCTGCATGACTCCAGCCTGGAGCGCACAATGAGGGAGGAGCAAACTAGTTTGCGGAATCAGCAAGGACGGAGTGAGGGGCGATGCCAGAGGGACTGGAGCACGTAGGACCGCGGTTGCGCGCGGCACGACAGGAGCGCGGGCTGACGCTCGAGGAGCTCGCGAGGGCCGCGCAGATGTCGGCGAGCACGCTGTCCCGGCTCGAGTCGGGCAAGCGGCAGGCGACGCTCGAGCTGCTGCTGCCGCTCACCCGGCGCCTCGGCCTGCGCCTGGACGACCTGGTGCGACCCGAGGTGCCGGATCCTCGCGTGCGGCGGCGCGTGATCCGCCGCGACGGCCTCGTCATCACCCCGCTCGCGCCGGAGGACGCCCCCGTCCTCACCTACCGGATCACCTATCCGCCCTCGTCCACCCTGCCGCCGCTGCGCGTGCACGACGGCTACGAGTGGCTGTACATCCTGACGGGTCGGCTGCGCCTGCGGCTCGGCGACCAGGATCTGATCCTCACCCGGGGGGAGGCCGCCGAGTTCGACACGCGCGAGCCCCACGCGATGTCCGCCGCGGGCGGGCGGCCGGCCCAGGTGATCAGCATCTTCAACCGGGAGGGCGCCCGCATGCACACGCACACGACGGAGTGACCGGCTCCGATCGTCCACGCCCCACGACCTCCAACCTGCGAACCGTTATCATTTGAGAATGAGCATCCCCGATCCCGCGACGGCGATGGCCCGCGTCTTCGGCAGTCGTCCGGACGACTTCGTGCGACTCGGCGACGCGCTGTGGGACCCGATCGGCCGGGCCACCGTGTCGCACACACGTCCGCAGCTCGGCGAGACCGTGCTCGACGCATGCTGCGGAGCAGGCGCCTCGGCTGTGCCCTCCGCCCGCGCGGTCGGATCGACCGGCACGGTGGACGCGGTCGATCTCGCCGGGCCGCTGCTCGTGCGTCTGCGCAACCGGTCCGCCACCCTCCCCCAGTTGCGAACGCATCGAGCGGATGTGACGACGTGGACCGGTACGGGCTATGACGTGGTGCACTGCGTGCTCGGAGTCTTCTTCCTGCCCGACATGGACCGTGGAGCCGACCATCTGCTCTCATGCGCCCGGCCCGGCGGCCGCGCCGGCATCACCGTCTGGCAGCGCGGGGCCATGAGCTCCCCGGGATCGGCCCTCATGCAGGCGGTCAACGAGGTGACCGGACGGGGATTGAGCTTCGATGCGAGTCGGCATCCGGAGAGCCGGATCGACGACGCCACGACATTCGCGACCTGGCTGTGCGAGCGCGGACTGACGGACATCGACGTCACCATCGAGCGCCTCGCCCTCCCCCTGGAACCCGAGCTCGCATGGTTGCTCGTCACCGGCTCCGGATTCGTGGGCATGCTCGAATCCCTCCACGCCGAGCAGGTCGATGCCGTTCACCGCACATATCTCGACATCCTCGGCGCCTCGGGAGCGACCACGGTCGACGCGAGCACGCTGATCGGCACGGGGATCGTCGGCGATCCCGCCCAGGCGAGCTGACGCGCCGATCGGTCCCGCGCTCGCGCGAGACCTCGGGCGCCGCGAACGCCGTCTCGGCCGCGCGGCGACAGCACCCGCGGCCATGGACCGCCGGACGAGAACATCGTCGCGGTCAGTATGCGATAATCATTCTCAATAGGAGAGCGAGGTCCGCATGACGCATGGTTCACAGGCGCTCAGCCCGTCCGAGGCGATGCCGCGCGGGGCTGTCCCCGCCCAGGAGTCCTTCTTCGCCCCGGTCAGGAGCAGCCTGGCGGGGATCATCGTGCTGAGCCTCCTGGGTGCCGCGAGCGGCGTGGTGCCGTTCATCGCGATCGTCGAGCTCGCGCGGGCCCTCCTGCCCGCCCTGTCGGGTGCGCCGATCGACGCGGGACGGGTGTGGCTGGTGGTCGCTGTCGCGGTGATGGCGCTGTTCGTCAACGTCGCGACCGCCTTCGGCGCCGGGGCCGTCGGGTACTTCGCGGACGCCCGCCTGCAGCTGTCGCTGCGTCAGCGGATCGTCCGGCATCTGCAGCGCCTGCCGCTGGGCTGGTTCGACCAGCGCTCCTCGGGCACCGTGCGCAAGCTCGTCGAGTCCGATGTGAGCGCCCTGCACCAGCTCGTGGCGCACACGATCCAGGAGGTGCTCACGGCGGTCGCCGTGCCGGTGATCAGCCTCGTGTACCTGTTCGCCGTGCAGTGGCAGATGGCGCTCGCGGCGCTCGTGCCCCTGGTCCTCACGGCCGTCCTGTATCCGGTCCTGATGCGCGGCAGCGAGGGGAAGTACCGTCAGTACGACGAGGCCACGGCGGCGCTCGCGGGGGCGACCGTCGAGTTCGTGCAGGGCATCACGGTGGTCAAGCGCTTCGGCCAGGTCGGTCGCAGCCATCGTCGCTATCGCGACGAGACCGCCCGGTACGTGCGGTTCGTCGGGGAGTGGACCGCCGAGACCGCCGTCGCGTTCACGATCATCGAGGTGATCACCTCCCCCGTGGTCGTGCTCGTCTGGCTGCTCGGTGCCGGATACTGGCTCGTGAGCACCGGCGCCGCCGGCCCGATCGACGTGCTGCCGGGGCTGCTGCTCGGCCTGGGACTGACTGCCCCCCTGATGAAGCTCGGCGCATCCGCCCAGTTCCTGCGCAACGCGACCAACGCCCGGAGGTCTCTCGCCGCGTTCTTCGCCCTGCCACCCGTCCCGCAACCCCCGGCGCCGCGGCGGCCCGTCGGCCACGACATCCGCCTGGACGCGGTGTCGTTCGGCTACGACGCGGACCATCGGGTCCTGCACGAGATCACGGCCGCGTGCGAGCCGGGGACCATGACGGCGCTCGTGGGCGCCTCCGGATCGGGCAAGTCCACGCTCGCCAAGCTCGTGCCCCGCTACTACGACGTCGACGCCGGACAGGTCGTGATCGGCGGCGCCGACGTCCGCGAGATACCGGGTCCGGAGCTGTACCGAGAGGTCGGCTTCGTGTTCCAGGACGTGCAGCTGCTGCGGGCGAGCCTGCGCGACAACATCCGTCTCACCCGCCCGGCCGCGAGCGACGCCGAGGTCGAGGCCGCCGCCCGCGCCGCGCAGATCCACGAGCGGATCCTGCGCTTCACCCACGGCTATGACGCCGTCGTCGGCGAGGACGCGAATCTCTCCGGCGGCGAGGCGCAGCGTGTGACGATCGCCCGCGCCCTGCTGGCCGATGCCCCGGTGCTCGTGCTGGACGAGGCCACCGCGTTCGCCGATCCCGACTCCGAGGCCGCCATCCAGCAGGCCCTCAGCACGCTCGCCGCCGCACGCACGGTCCTCGTGATCGCTCATCGGCTGCACACGATCACCGGTGCCGACCAGATCCTGGTCCTCCACGAGGGCCGCGTCGTCGAGAGCGGCACGCACGCCGAGCTGGTCGCCGCCGGCGGCCGATTCGCCCAGATGTGGGCCGACTACCAGCGCAACCATGCCCGCTCCCTTCCCGAAGGAGTCGCCTCGTGATCCGTCGGCTGCTGCGGTCCTGCTCTCCCGATGCCCAGCGCCTGCTGGTGGCCGAGCTCGCGTGCGTGGTGGTCGCCGCGGTCCTTCAGGGCGTGGCGTTCCTCCTGCTCGTCCCGCTCCTGCGCGCCCTGTTCAGCGGCGACCAGGGGGCGGCGGGCCGATGGCTGCTCACCACGGCGGTCGTGGCCCTGCTCTACGTGATCGCGGCGTGGTGCGCGAGCCAGCTCGGCATGAGGACGAGCGGAGCCGTGCTCGACTCCCTCATCACCCGGCTCGGCGATCGTCTGGTCGAGCTCCCGGTCGCGTGGTTCGGACCGGACCGGACCGGTCTGATCACCGGGATCGCGACCCAGGGGGCCATGTTCGTCTCGAACATGCCCTATGCGATCCTGCGCCAGATCCTGGTCGGCTTCATCAGCCCGGGCACGGTCCTGATCGGCATGTGGTTCGTCGACTGGCGGCTCGGCCTGGCCATGACCGTCATGGTGCCGGTGCTCGCCCTCGGGTACCTGTGGCTGAGCCGCCGCATCGGCGAGGGTGACGCGGTGCACTCCGAGGCGGTCGCCGAGGCCTCGAGCCGCGTCATCGAGTTCGCGCGGGCGCAGCCGGCGCTGCGCACGGCCGGGGACGGGTCGATCGCGGATCGGCTCGTGGACGAGGCGCTGCTCGAGCAGCACCGCGCCTACCGGGGCATGCTGGTCACGGGGGGCGCCGGGATCGCGGCCTTCAGCGGGATCGTGCAGCTCTCCCTCACGGTCGTGCTGGTCCTGGGGGCGTTCCTCGCCCTCGGCGGGAGCGTCGACGTGCCCACGCTGATCGCGCTGCTCGTGCTCGGGGTGCGCTTCAACGAACCGATCGCCCAGGCGGGTGACCTGGGCGGCGGCGTGTCCGTGGCCCGCACGACCCTCGATCAGCTCGACGCGCTCAGTGCCGTGCCCGCCCTGCCGGAGCCCCGGGACCCGGCGGCGCCCGCGGACTGGAGCATCGAGTTCTCCGACGTCACCTTCGGTTACGGCGGCGCGGCCGTCCTGCGGGGGCTCTCGTTCAGCGCCCCCTCGGGCCGGATGACCGCGATCGTCGGCCCGTCCGGCTCGGGCAAGACGACCATCACCAAGCTGATCGCCCGCTTCTACGACCCCGAGCAGGGGACGGTGGCGATCGGCGGGGTGCCCCTGCCCGAACCCGGCACCTCCGTCGTGGAGGCGGCGGTGGCACCCGTGTTCCAGGACGTCTACCTGTTCGACGACACGATCCTGAACAACGTGTGGATCGGCGATCCGGACCTGGACCGCGAGGACGTGATCGCAGCCGCCTCCCGGGCGCGCGTCGACGAGATCGCCGCGCGGTTGCCGGGCGGGTGGGACGCTCGCGTCGGAGAGGGCGGCTCCAACCTCTCGGGTGGCGAGCGCCAGCGGGTGTCGATCGCGCGCGCCCTGCTCAAGGACTCCCCGATCGTGCTGCTCGACGAGGCGACGGCGGCGCTCGACATCGGCAACGAGATCGCCATCGGCCAGACCGTCGACGCGATCCGCCCGGACCGCACGCTCGTGGTGGTCGCGCATCGGCTGCAGACGATCATGACGGCCGACCGGATCGTCATGCTCGACGGCCGCGGCGGCATCCGCGAGACGGGCACCCACACCGAGCTCCTCGCCTCCGACGGCGCGTACGCACGGTACTGGCGCGAACGGGTCGATGCCGCGGGCTGGCAGCTCGCCGCCGATCCCCCCCCCCCCCCCCCCCCCCCC
>DAMDHZ010000028.1:0-26886 GCA_032101665.1 Brachybacterium sp.
CGCATTTCTGCGTCGAGGTAGCGGCGCAGCTCGCCCACGTCGAAGCGGTCGATGCCCGCGGGCACGGGCGTGTGCGTGGTGAAGACGGTGCCGGTGCGGACCTCGGAGAGCGCCTCGTCGAAGCCAGCCCCCTGCTGCATCAGCTCGCCGATGCGCTCGAGGCCCGAGAAGCCCGCGTGGCCCTCGTTGAGGTGGAAGACCTGCGGCTCCGGGTGGCCCGTGGCCCGGGCGTACGCGTGCACGGCCCGCACGCCGCCGATGCCGAGCACGATCTCCTGGACGATGCGGTGCTCGTGGTCACCGCCGTAGAGGCGATCGGTGATGGCGCGGGCCGCCTCGTCGTTGCCCTCGAGGTTCGTGTCGAGCAGCAGCAGCGGGACTCGGCCGACCTGCGCCTTCCACACGGCGATCGCGACGTCACGATCCCCGGGCAGCGGCACGGACACGGTCAGCTGCTCGCCGTCGGCTCCGGTCACGGGCTCGATCGCGAGCTTCGAGGGGTCGTTGAGCTTGTAGTTCTCCTGCTGCCAGCCGTTGCCGTCCAGACTCTGGGAGAAGTAGCCCCACTGGTACAGCAGGCCGATCGCGACGAGCGGGACGCCGAGGTCCGAGGCGGACTTCAGGTGGTCGCCGGCGAGGATGCCGAGGCCGCCCGAGTAGATGGGGAGGGTCTCGCTGATGCCGAACTCCATCGAGAAGTACGCGACGGCGGGGACGGGGCCGTCGTCGGTCGACGTCGCCCGCTGGAACCAGCGGTCCGAGGTCATGTAGGTGTGCAGATCACCGAGCTCGGCCCGCATGCGCTGGCCGAAGCGCTCGTCGCGGGCGAGCTGCGCGAGACGGCTCGAGGGGACCAGCGGGAGCATCGCGATGGGGTTCTCACCGCTGCGCTCGAAGGCCTCCTCGTCGATCGACCGGAACAGTTCGAGCGTCTGTCGGCGCCAGGCCCAGCGCAGGTTCATCGCGAGCTCGCGGAGCGGCGCGAGAGCGGCGGGCAGATCGGAGGCGACGGTGATCGTGCTGATCGGCTTCATGCGCCCGAGGCTACCCGACGGCCTCGGCGACTTGCAGACACTCCCTTCACCCGCGCGCTGTGCGGTGCGCCACGTCGCACGGGGGTGGCCAGGGAGGATTCCTCGGCCGGAAGGGGCGCGGCGGAGCCTGATCGGGCAAGCGCTCGCACGTTCTTGCACGCCGTGACCCGGGACCGGAGCCGCGTGAGGCCCCGCATCGCACGATGCGGGGCCCCACGGCCGCGTCCGAGTCGTTCAGTCGCGCGTCAGACGACGGTGGGTGACGCGATGCGGCCGCGCCGCGTCCTCCCCGAGGCGATCCACCTTGTTCTTCTCGTAGGCCTCGAAGTTGCCCTCGAACCAGTACCAGGCCGAGGGGTCCTCCTCGGTGCCCTCATACGCCAGGATGTGCGTGGCGACGCGGTCGAGGAACCAGCGGTCATGGGAGACCACGACGGCGCAGCCGGGGAACTCGAGCAGCGCGTTCTCGAGCGAGCCGAGGGTCTGCACGTCGAGGTCGTTGGTGGGCTCGTCGAGCAGGAGCACGTTGCCGCCCTGCTTGAGGGTGAGCGCGAGGTTGAGGCGGTTGCGCTCGCCGCCCGAGAGCACGCCGGCCTTCTTCTGCTGGTCGGGACCCTTGAAGCCGAACTGCGAGACGTAGGCGCGCGAGGGGATCTCGACCTTGCCGACCTGGATGAAGTCGAGACCGTCGGAGACGACCTCCCACAGGTTCTTCTCGGGGTCGATGTTCTCGCGGTTCTGGTCGACGTAGCTCAGCTTCACGGTCTCGCCGATCTTGAGCTCGCCCGCATCGAGCGGCTCGAGGCCCACGATCGTCTTGAACAGCGTGGTCTTGCCGACGCCGTTGGGACCGATGACGCCCACGATGCCGTTGGGCGGGAGCGAGAAGGACAGGTCCTCGATGAGCACGCGGTCGCCGAAGCCCTTGCGGATGTGCTTCGCGTCGATCACGACGGTGCCCAGGCGCGGCCCCGGCGGGATCGTGATCTCCTCGAAGTCGAGCTTGCGGGTGCGCTCGGCCTCGGCGGCCATCTCCTCGTAGCGGGCCAGACGCGCCTTCGACTTGGCCTGGCGCCCCTTGGAGTTCGACCGCACCCACTCGAGCTCCTCCTTGAGGCGCTTGGCGAGCTTGGCGTCCTTCTTGCCCTGGACCTGCAGGCGCTCCTCCTTCTTCTCCAGGTAGGTGGAGTAGTTGCCCTCGTAGGGGTAGAGGTGTCCGCGGTCGACCTCGGCGATCCACTGGGCCACGTGGTCCAGGAAGTACCGGTCGTGGGTGACGGCGATGACCGCGCCCTCGTACTGCTGGAGGTGCTGCTCGAGCCACAGCACGCTCTCGGCGTCGAGGTGGTTGGTGGGCTCGTCGAGCAGGAGCAGGTCGGGCTTCTCGAGCAGCAGCTTGCACAGCGCGACGCGGCGCCGCTCACCACCGGACAGATGGATGACGGGCTCCTCACCGGGTGGGCAGCGCAGGGCATCCATCGCCTGCTCGAGCTGGGAGTCGAGGTCCCAGCCGTTGGCGTTGTCGATCGCGGTCTGCAGGGTGCCCATCTCGGCCATGAGCGCGTCGAAGTCGGCGTCGGGCTCAGCCATCTCCTCGCCGATCGCGTTGAAGCGCTGGACCTTGCGGTACAGCTCGCCCATGCCCTCCTGGACGTTCTCCAGGACCGTCTTGGACTCGTCGAGAGGCGGCTCCTGGAGCAGGATGCCCACGCTGTAGCCGGGCGAGAGACGGGCCTCGCCGTTGGAGGGCTGATCGAGGCCGGCCATGATCTTCAGGATCGTGGACTTGCCGGCGCCGTTGGGCCCGACCATGCCGATCTTGGCACCGGGATAGAAGCTCATGGTGACGTCGTCGAGGATGACCTTGTCGCCGACGGCCTTGCGAGCCTTGTACATGGTGTAGATGAACTCTGCCAACACTTCTCCTGGTCGAATACGGGTGGGGCAGCGGCGCACGCGACGGGTGCGGCGCGCGGAGTGGCTTCGTGACCGCCCGGGCATGGGGCCGCGCGGCGGTGGATGCGCGGAGGGGCTCCGGCATCGTGGACAACCTTAGCGGCCGGTCCCGCATTCCCGGCGCCGCGGACGATCGGGAGGTGCCGGCCCCGCGCTCCGGACCCGGTCACCGGGACTGCCGGGATCAGTCCAGGGGGACGCCGCGTGCGGCGAGCAGCTCCCGGGCCTGCGTCACGCCGGGGTTGGGGGTGCCCGCGGCGCGGTCGGGGTCGTTGCGAGGCCACACGTGGGCGTCGATGCCGAGGTCCCGCGCACCGCGCACGTTGTCCTCGCGATCGTCGAAGAAGACGACGCCGCCGGGACGGGCCACTCCCCCGGACTCGTGGGCGAGCGCGGACAGCAGGATCTCGTAGATCTCCGGATCGGGCTTGACGGTGCCCTCCTCGCCCGAGATGACGGCGAACGAGAAGACCTCGAACCAATCGGCCCGCCGCACCGCCTCGCCGAAGGCGATCGAGGCGTTGGACAGCAGCACGAGCGTCGCGCCGTTGCGGGCGAGGTCGTGCAGGAGCGCCCGGACCTCGGGGTCCAGGCGCAGCCAGTAGCGGTCGTCGGCGTCCTGGAGGTCCTCGACCGTCGCCGCGGAGGGCTCAAGGATCGCCCCGGCCGCGGCGACGGCGCTCCAGTACTGCTCGGGGCTCACGTCCCCGAGGTCGTAGGCGGCGCGCTCGTCCCAGTAGGCGCGGGCCACGGCCGCACGGTCGCCGCCCGTGATCTCGAGGATGTCGCCGACGGGGTCGTGCCCCGCGCTCAGGACGCCGCCGAAGTCGAACACGACGACGGGGCGCGGTGCGGCGCGGCGAGACGAGCGGCGGCTCACGGGGATCTCCGTTCCTTCGGGGCTCCGGTCACGCTGCACCCTCTCATGAACCGCACGCGGGCAGGGAGTCGGCGCTCCCGGTGGTGCCGATGGTCTCGACCGCGGTGAGCGCGTCGTCGAAGGACGAGACCTCGACGACCGCGAGGCCGTCGGGCACGTGCCCGGTCACCTCGTCGCAGTTGTCGGCGGGCGCGAGGAAGAACCGGGCGCCCTCGTCGCGCGCCCCCACCATCTTCTGGCGGATGCCGCCGATCGCGCCGACCTGCCCGTCGGCGCTCATGGTCCCGGTGCCGGCGATCGCCCTGCCGCCCGTGAGAGCGCCGGGGGTCAGCTCGTCGTAGACCGCGAGCGCGAACATGGTGCCGGCGCTCGGGCCGCCGACGTCGTCGACGGTGACGGTGACGTCGACGGGGAACTCGTAGCCGGGGGCCAGCACGATCCCCATCCGGGTGGCGCCGTCGACCTGCTCGGTCGGGACGTGCACGGTGGTCTCGGCGCCCGCGCGGCGCACGACCATGGTGAGATCCTGACCGGCAGGGGCCGCGCGCGTGAGCTTCTGGTAGTCCGCGGTCGTGGTGCGGCTCTGCCCGTCGATCGAGACCACGATGTCACCGGGCTCGAGCACGCCGTCGGCCGGCCCCTCCTCGAGCACGCCGGCGACCATCACGTCCTGCCCGTAGGACATGCCGAGCTTCGTGAGCGCGACCGCGACCGCGTCCTGCTGGGAGGTCGTCATGTCGGCGCTGTTGCGCAGCGACGTCTCCTGTTCCGACTGGCCGTCGGGGAACACGAGCTCGCGCGGGAGGACCGACTTCGAGGAGTCGAACCAGGCCGTGATCACCTGGGCGGGCGTGACCGGGTAGCCGGGGCCGCCGGCCACCGAGACGGTGGTCATCATGAGCGAGCCCGTGGTGGGGTACTGCTCGGCACCGCTGATCGAGAGGATCCGCTCGCCGTCGTGCTCGCCCAGGACGTCGATCGCTGGACCGGGCTGCTCGACCACGTAGGGGACCGGCAGGAACATCCCTCCCAGGAGCAGCCCGCACATGGCCACGAGCGAGACCCAGGTGGTGACGGCACGACCGGAGGGTCGTCGCCGGGCGGGGGCGGGCGGTGTCGCTTCGGGGGCCGGAGGCGTCGCCTCGGAGGCCGGGGGCACCGCGTCGGGGCTGGAGGTCACCTACGTCATTGTGCCGCACCCTTCAGCTCGCGCCCACGACGGCTCGGTAGGCTGGAGCGCATCGACACGTCCGTCGCGCACCGCCTCGCGACGACTCCTTCCGCGGGTGCGGGAGGCCGCGCCACCCTGGAGGCCCCGTGAGCCAGAACCCCATGCCCCCCGACAACTCCGACGAGCAGAACCTGCGCCGTTTCCTCGAGGAGGTGTTCGGCGGCCAGCTCCCGCCCGAGGCGCTCGACGGGGTGGACCTGTCCGAGCTCGCCCGTCAGGCGAACCTGCCCACCGATCCGAACCAGTTGCGGGCGGCGGCCGCCCAGATGCAGCACCTCTTCGACGCGGGCGGCGAGGGACCCGTCAACTGGAAGCTCGGCCACGATCTCGCCCGGCAGACCGCGAGCGGTGCCGTGCAGATCCCCGGCGCTCCCGCGATCGCCGGCAGCCCCGGCGACCCCTCCCCCACCCCGCAGCAGATCCAGGACCTGCGGGAGGCCGGGAACATCGCCGCCCTGTGGCTCGACCCGCACGTGTCGGTCGACATGCCCGCCGCGGCGCTGGACGTGTGGAGCCGTGGCGCCTGGGTCAACCGCACCCTCCCGCGCTGGCAGTCGATCACCGAGCCGGTGGCGACCTACATGTCCGGGGCGATCGGCGATGCGCTCGCGGCCCAGATGCAGCAGCTGCCGATGGAGCTGCCCGGCGGCGACCCCCGCACCATGATGGAGCGGATGGGCGGCACGATGTTCGGCGTGCAGTTCGGCCACGCGATCGGCTCGCTCGCGCGCGAGGAGTCCGGCACGACCGACCTGTCCCTGCCGCTCGGCCCCGACGGCGTCCCGGCGCTCGTGGCCGCGAACGTCGAGGACCTGATCCGCGACAACGAGCTCGACCCGTCGGCCGCCCGCATCTTCCTGGCCGCGCGCGAGATCGCGCACACGGCCCTGTTCGCGGCGGCGGAGTGGCTGCCCCGGCAGCTCTTCGGGGCGATCGAGGACTACGCCCGCGGCATCACCCTGGATCTCGACGCCCTCGACGAGATGGTGCGCGGTCTGGACATGTCCGATCCGCAGGCGATGGCCCAGGCCGCTCCCGATGGGATGTTCGTGTTCACGCGCCGCGAGTCCCAGGAGCGCGCCCTCGAGGAGCTCGCGACCACGCTCGCGCTCGTGGAGTCCTGGGTCGACCACGTGGTCTCGACCTCGCTCGAGGGCAAGCTGCCCGGGCTCGACGCGATGCGCGAGGTGATCCGCCGCCGCCGCGCCTCCGGCAGCCCTGCCGAGCAGATGCTGGCCTCCGTGGTCGGCATCGAGCTGCGGCCGCGCCGCGTGCGCGAGGCCCTCGCCTGGTGGGACAGCGTGCTCGCGACCGAGGGTGTCGAGGGACGCGACCGGGTGTGGGAGCACCCGGACCTGCTGCCGACGGCGGAGGTGCTGAGCGGTCGCCCGCAGGCGCCGCGCACCGAGGGCGAGAGCGCGACGGCCGCCGAGACGGCGGCCTCGACCGACTTCGACGCCGAGCTCGAGAAGCTGCTGCGCGGTGAGGGCGATGCCGCTGCCCCCAAGGAGGACGAGATCGGCCGCGTGAGCGGCGACGATCCGGGCGCGGACGGGCCCGAGGAGGACACGGAGCGCGGCGATGACGGGGAGAACCCGCCGACGCCCGCCTCATGACCCTTCCCGAGCCGGCACCCTCCGCCCGGGATGATCCGCCCCGCCGCGCGCTCACCGAGCTCGCCGCGGCCGACTCGCCCGCGGTCGACCCGCGGCTGCGCACCGCCTTCGCGGAGCTGCTGCGTCGCACACCGGCAGCCCTGCACCGCGAGGGCGGCCCCGTGCACCTGACCGCGAGCGCCCTCGTGGTCGACGCGGACGGTGAGCACGTCGCCCTGGTCTGGCACCGCAAGGGACGCTTCTGGGTGCAGCCGGGCGGGCACATCGAGCACGGTGAGACGTCCTTCGAGGCCGCGGCACGGCGCGAGGCCGAGGAGGAGACGGGACTGCGATCGCTGCAACGGGTCGGCCCCGGACCCGCGATGCTCCACGCGCACGCACTCTCGGAGGCCTTCGGACGCTGCCGCGAGCACTGGGACGTGCAGTACCTGTTCCGGGCGGCCGTCCGGGCGCAGGAGGCTCCGCTGCGCACGAGCGACGAGACACCCGAGGCGATCTGGGTTTCCTGGCCGCGCAGCGCAGACGGTCTCCACCGCGGTGCCCCGGCCCTGCCGGAGGGGACGGTCCCCGATCTCGGGGCCTCCCTCGCGGCGCTCTCCCCGCTCGTCGACGCCCTGCGGACCTGAGACCGTCGAACGCTCTCGGGTCAGTCCACGTCGCCGCCGGCGGTCCGCCCCGCCTCCGTGCCCTCGCTCGCTCCGGCACAGGACTCCCCCGATCCGGCCCTCTCGGGGTCGGCGCCCCGCTGCTCGGTGAAGCTCACGCCGTCGAGGAATCCGCGGGCGCGCTCCGTGTGCGGGTAGCGATGGACGAGCGCCCAGAAGGCGGGGCCGTGCCCGCCCTCGAAGAGGTGTGCGAGCTCGTGGACCAGCACGTAGTCGAGCACCTCGTCGGGCATCTCCCGAAGCCGCGAGGAGATGCGGATCGTCCCGTCGGCAGGGGTGCACGATCCCCAGCGCGACCGCTGGCGCGCGCTCCAGGTGACGGAGGAAGGACGGGCACGGCCCTCGAAGTGCCGTCGGCTCAGCACGGCGGCCCGCGCGGCGAGCTCCTCGTCATCGCGGCCCGCGGCGCGCGCCTCCCGGGCCGCGATCCGCTGGACCATGGTGCGCACCCAGCGCGCCTCCTCGCGACGGGAGAACGAGGCGGGGATCGCGACCTCGAGCGCGCCCGCGCGGCGGGTGATCGTGACGGTACGGCGGCGCCGCGCGGAGCGGCGCACGAGGACCTGCTCACCGCGTGGTCCGGTGATCCCATCATGTGGAACGAGCTGAGGCATGCTCCAAGATTCCCACGGAATCGTGTCGTCCCCAGGGTGTGCACACGGTCGATGCTCGTCACAGCTCTGCGGCATGACTCCGCGCGAAGCCTGTCAACAGCGTGGACCTACATACCCACACGTTCTCCACCGTGGACGGCCGACTTGTCCACACTGCGTCCCCCGCACCGCTTTGACCGCGCGCACGCCGGGGCATACGTTCGTCGGCAGTGAGGCCTCGGGATAACTAGCAGGACGCACACGGGGAAGGTGCGCGTGGTGCTGAGCGCCCCCGGGGCCTCACCCGAGCACAGGCGCCCCACGGCGCCTACTCAGCCACGGACGACGGCCCGTCGCACGCACTTCCTCCGGTCCCCCCGGACCTCCTGTCCCGAAGCGTGCGGACGGGCCGTCGGCATGGGAGCCGACGGCCCGTCGATCAGGCGGCGTCCTTGCGGGGACGGCCACGGGGTCGCTTGACGGCGATCACCTCGCCGGCCTGGAAGATGCTCCCTCCCCACACGCCCCACGGCTCGCGACGGGCGAGGGCGCCCTCGAGGCACTCGCGCCGCAGGGGGCAGTCCACGCACAGGGCCTTGGCGGTCTCGAGGTCAGCAGGGCGCTCGGAGAAGAAGAGGTCGCCGGCATCGTCGCTCTGACACGGGAGCATGGCCGTCGTGGCACGGGGATGATCGGCACGGATCAGGACATCGGTCATCGTCGGGAATTCCTGGGATCGTCGAAGAGAGGAGAGAGGGGCCGCTGCTGCGGCGGAGGGGCGAGGCGGCTGCGCTGCCGCCGACGCGATCGGACCGGAAGGGTCCGGATCGGTCAGGCCAGACCGAGGAGGGCGATGAAGCCCTCGCGCGGCCGGCGATCGGGCCCGGAGGTGCCGCCGCCGACGGCATACGACGCGAGCACGGTCGCGAAAGCGCCCGCCTGCTGGGTCATGTTGTCGATCACTGCGACACCTCCTCTCTCATGCGCGTGCACCGGTCTCCCGGTCCACGTCGTGGACGATGAACGAGATGAGCCTACATGTTCGCCCGCGCTGGCGACATCCTATTTTTGACCTGCGTCTTCGCCCCGATCCCGGTGCTCGGCGAGGAGGTCCAGCACGGCGTCGGCGAAGGCCTCGACCTTGGCCGGTCCCACGCCGGGCACGGCGAGCAGGGCCTGGCGCCCCCGGGGGTCGCGCTCGGCGATGGCCTCGAGGGTCGCGTCGGTGAAGACCGTGTACGCCGGGGCGCCGTGCTCCGCCGAGACCTCGCGGCGCCATGCCCGCAGTGCGTCCATGAGCTCCTCGGAGTGCGTGGGCGGGCACGTCTCGTGGCGGCCGATGCGTTGCTCGTGCGGGGTGGTGAGTCCCCCGCGGCACACTCGGCACTCCTGGTACACGGTCGCGCCGCGCCGCCCCGTGCGGCGCCGCACGGCGCCGCTCGTGGTGCCCGCCGTCGGCCTCTCGAGCGCGCCGTCGAGGAATCGGCTGGGCTTGCGGGAGCCGCGCGCCCCGGGGGTGCGCGCCGCCGACCACGAGACGGTCAGCAGGTCGCGGGCCCGTGTGAGCGCGACGTAGAACAGGCGGCGCTCCTCCTCGACCTCCGGCTTGGTCTGCGCCATCGAGATCGGCAGCAGGCCCTCGCTCGCGCCGATCACGTAGACGACGGGCCACTCGAGACCCTTGGCGGCGTGCATCGAGGCGAGGGTGACGCCGTCGACGACGGGGGCGCTCTGCGCCTCCGCGCGTTCGCCGAGCTCCCGCACGAGGTCGGCGAGGGTCGCACCGGAACGGGCGCCGACCGTGTCGGCGAGGGTGACGAGGGCGTTGAGCGAGTCCCAGCGGTCGCGTACGGCGCCCGTGGCCTCGGGCGCCCGCTCGGACCAGCCCATCTGGCCGAGCACGTCCCGGGCGGCGTGCGCGGGGTCGCCGAGCTCCTCGACCTTCGTGGCGGCCCGCAGGGCGGTCATCGCCCGGCGCACCTCCTGGCGGTCGAAGAAACGGTCCCCGCCGCGCACGAGGTAGCCGATGCCGCGCCCCGTGAGCGCCTGCTCGACCGCCTCGGACTGGGAGTTGGTGCGGAACAGCACGGCGATGTCGGCCGCGGGCCGCCCGTCGGCGACGAGCGCGGCGATCCGCTCGGCGACGCCGTCGGCCTCGGCGGGGTCGTCGGCGTAGCTCTCGATGAGCGGCGGCGGACCGTCGGGCCGCTGGGCGGCCAGGGTCAGGCGCTGGGCGCGGGTGCGGCCGTGGGCGCCGTCGAGCACCGTGTTGGCGAGTGCCACGATCTGGGGCGTGGAGCGGTAGTTGCGCTCGAGTCGCACCGTGCGGGCGCCACGGAACTCGCGTGTGAAGTCGAGCAGGTAGGAGGCGCGGGCACCCGCGAAGGTGTAGATGGTCTGGGCGGCGTCGCCCACGACGCACAGGTCGCTGCCCTCCCCCAGCCAGAGTCGCAGCAGGGCGTGCTGGAGGGTCGAGACGTCCTGGTACTCGTCGACCACGAAGTGGCGGTACTGGGCGCGCACCTCGCGAGCCACGTCGGGCCGCTCGGTGAGGATCCCGACCATGTGCAGCAGCACGTCCTCGAAGTCGATCACGTGGCGCTCGCGTTTGACCTCCTCGTACTGGGTGAGGATGCGGGCGATCGAGCGGGAGTCGAAGCCGGCGACGCCAGGGCGGTGGGCGCGAGCGGCGGCCTCGGGATAGGTCTCCGGGGTCAGCATCGACACGCGCGACCACTCGATCTCGGCGACGATGTCGCGCAGCGCCGCGCGGTCCACGCTCATGTGCAGGCGCTGGCAGGCTTCGCCGACAGCCGCGAACGTGCTCGGCATGATGTCGGGCATCGCGCCGCCGATGACGCGGGGCCAGAAGTGCCGCAGCTGGCGCAGGGCTGCGGCGTGGAAGGTCCGCGCCTGGACGGCGGGGACGCCGAGATCCCGCAGCCGTGAGCGCATCTCCGCGGCCGCCTTGGCCGTGAAGGTGACGGCCAGCACGTGGCGCGGGTTGAGCCGGCCCGTCGCGACGCCGTAGGCGATGCGGTGGGTGATCGCGCGGGTCTTGCCGGTGCCGGCGCCGGCGAGCACGCACAGCGGCGTGCCGAAGCTCGTGGCCACCTCCCGCTGCTCCGGGTCGAGCGAGTCGAGGATCTCCTCGGCCGTGGTGGGCGGGGACGGCGGGACCTGCGCGGTGCGGGTCGTGGAGTCCGTGGTCTGCGGGGCGGGGCTGTCGGCGTTCTCGCTCATCGCGGTCCAGTCTCGCACCGAGGTCCGACGATCAGTCGGCGCCGGGCAGGCTCCCGCCGTACCAGTCCTCGATGAGGGCGCGCGCGATCGAGGCGCGTCCCGGGACGGCGATCGCCCCCTCGTCGAGGGCGGCGGCGAGCTCCTCGCGGGTGTACCAGCGGGCCTCGGCGATCTCGTCGTCCTGGAGGACGAGCTCACCGGGGGCATGCGCCCAGGCGCGGAAGCCGAGCATGAGCGAGCGCGGGAAGGGCCAGGGCTGGCTGCCGACGTACTCGACCTCGTCGACGACGACGCCCACCTCCTCGCCGACCTCGCGTGCGACGGCGGCCTCGAGGGTCTCGCCCGGCTCGACGAAGCCGGCGAGCACGGAGCTGAAGCGGCCGCGGAAGCTCGCGTTGCGGGCGAGCAGCAGCCGGCCCTCCTGGTCGCGGACCGCCATGATGACCGCCGGGTCGGTGCGCGGGAAGTGCTGGCTGTCGTCCTCGTGACAGCGCAGCACCCAGCCGGAGCTCTCCGGCTCGAGCGCGCCGCCGCACGTGGGGCAGTGGCGCATCGACCGGTGCCACGCCCCCATCCCGGCGGCGGTGAGCGCGAGGCCGGCCTCGGTGGGGGGAAGCTGCACGGCGACGCGGCGCAGCTCGCGCAGGTCGCGGCCCGGGTCGTCGAGCTCGGGGCTGGGTTCGGGCACCTCGGCACCGAGGACGCGCACGCCGTCGAGCAGGCCGAGGTGCACGAGCGGAAGACTCTGGTCCTGGCGAGGGTCCTCGGTCTCGAGCGCCAGGCGCATGCCGTCGAGCCCGTCGGCGATGCTCACGGTCGCGCCCGCCGTCACCAGGTAGCGCACCTCCTCGCCCGGGGCGAGGGCGGCGTCGTCGTGGCGGGCGAGGGCGTCGCGGTCCACCCGGATCGCGGCGAGCGGGGCGTCGGCGTGCGCGCCTCGGGAACGGGGGGTGGCGGGACCGGCCTCGGGCGGGCGGGTCTGCTCGGGATCTGTGCGCGACTCAACACCGCGGGCGGTCGTCATGTGTCCCACCGTACTGCGGGCGACGGCACGCAGTACGGTGGAGCGGTGCGACGGAACTCCTACGCCCTGGCAGCCCTCGCGGCCGCGGCGGTCCCCGGCCTGAACCCGGCCCGGACCGTTCCCGTCGCGACCCCCATCGACGAGTTCGACGTGGCCGGCGTGATCGGCGAGGACGGGCGGCGTGTGCTCATCACGGCGCCGTCGACCACGGAGGCCGGTGTGCAGCTCGAGAAGGAGCTCGGCGTGGTCGACGCGCTCACGAGCACCTCGATCGCCCCGCTCGTCGCGCCGCCCGTGGGCTACGCGCGCCTGGCCGAGGGCGGTCGCGCCGTTGTGACCGAGCCCCCGAGCGGGGCTCCCCTCATGTTCGACGAGCTGACCGAGGACGTGGGGCTCGCGCGTTCGCTCGGCCGGGTGATCGCCCGGATCCATGCGGTCCCCGCCTACGTGGCCGAGGCCGCCGGTGCCGAGATGTACACCGCGCAGGCGGTGCGGGCGGGGCACCGCTCGCAGGTGCACCGGGCGCGCGAGGCCGGGGAGCTGCCCGCCGCGGTCTCCCAGCGCTGGGACGCCCTGCTCGGCGACGACGACCTGTGGGCCTTCCGCCCGTGCTTCGTCCACGCCAACCTGTCCGAGGAATGCCTGTTCACCGATGGTGAGCAGATCTCGGGCGTCACGGGCTGGCACGAGGCCCGCAGCGGCGATCCCGCCGTGGATCTCGCGTGGCTCGTCTCCGCCCTCGAGCCGGCGATGTTCGACGCGCTGTACGCGGCCTACGTGTCCGAGCTCCCGGTCGCCCCGCATGCGCGGCTGGTCGAGCGCGCGCAGGCGGTCGGCGAGCTCGCGGTCGTCGACTGGCTCCTGCACGGCATCGACGCGGACGACGAGACGATCGTCGAGGATGCCCGCGGCATGCTGGACGACCTCGATCATGATCTGACCCAGCTCGCCCGCGAGGAGGCCGAACGGGCCTACGACGACCTCGGCGGTCTCGCGGCGGGGCCCGGCCGCGCGCCGGGGCACACGGACGCCTCCGCGGCGCGCCACGAGCCCGCGGGCGCCACGGCGGTGCCGCCGGCCGTGGGTGCCACCACGGCGCCTCCGTCCGCCGGCGCCACCACGGCCCATGAGGCCGGCGTCGCGCCGACCCCCGACGGTGCCGCCGCCGACCGGGATCGACGCCCCAGCTACGGGCTCCCGGCCGATCACAGCGGCTCGCACGCGGTCGGGCTCGGTGAGGCCGCGACGCTCGACGCCGAGCGCGACCGCTAGTCCCCCGCCTGCAGACGTCCGCCGGGACTCGGGCGTCGAGGATCGGACGCCGGCGAGGGGGCGTCGGAGCCCGGATCCGAGGGCGGCCGGGCACGGCGCCGTCAGCCGGCCCTCCCCGTCCCCTCGCTCTGTTCGGTCTCTGCCCCGCCCCCGAGCAGGCGCGCGAGCTCCTCGCGATCGGGATGCTCGGTCACCTCGTCGGTGACGTTCTCGCCCACGTAGTGGAACATCGTGCGGATGCTCTCGAGCGGGAGCCCGGTGCGCTCGTGCCAGGCCAGGCGGTACACGGACAGCTGCACCGCGCGGGCCCGGCGGCGCGCTCCCGTGGGGCGTCGCCCCGTCTTCCAGTCGACGATGACGACGCCGTCGGGAGGCGCCTGCGGTGACCGGTCGGGGTAGACGGCGTCGATCACGCCGCGCACGCTCGTGGTGCCGATCGTCATGGTCACCGGCTCCTCGACGGCGAGCGGTGTGCGGTCGGCCCAGATCGACTCCTCGAAGGCGGCGCGCAGGCGGGCGCGGTCCCGCACCGCGGCGTGCTCGAGGTCGGCGGCCTCCTCGGGATCGGACCGGTCGAGGTCGGCGATCTCCTCGATGTCCTCGAGCTCGAGCAGCGTGCCCGCTCCGAAGCGCTGTTCGAGCCACGCGTGGAAGTCGGTGCCGCGGCGCGCGGAGGCGGAGGGGCGACGGGGCAGGGGGCGCAGCAGCTCGAGCGGCGCGCTCTCGGGATCCTCGGCGCGGGCGACGATCTGGGAGGCCGACAGGCGGGCCGGGGAGCGCACGATCACGTCGCCACGGCGGGCGGTCATGTCGGCGAGGACCCGGCGGGTCTGCTCGACGAGGTCGTCCTCACCGCCCGTGCCGAGCTCCTCCTGCCCGGCCGGTTCCTGCTCGTCACGGGGAGGGCCCCCCGCGGGGTCGTGGCGCGCCCGGTCCACGAGCTCGGCGGCGCGGGAGCGGGCCGCTTCACGCGGTCCCGGGGCGGGCGGCCAGACGGTGTGCCGGGCGGACACGGACAGCGGGTTCTCCTCCGGGACCTCCTCGCGATGGTGGAAGGGGAGGGGCACGACGGGGAGGGCCTCGGCGAGGTAGCGCGAGCGGGGCTGGGAGGTGACGCGTCCTGCGCGCCAGGCCGCGGAGGTCAGCAGGAGGCGCCGACGGGCTCTCGTCACCGCGACGTACATGATCCGGCGGTCCTCGCTGAGGGCCTCATGGCCCAGCTCGTCGTAGAACTCCTGAAGGATCCCGTCGGCCTCGACCTGGGTGTCGGCCTCAGCCCAGCGCAGCTCCGGGAGGATGTCGGCGTCACCGCGCAGCTCGGTGGGCACCTCGGCGTCGGCGAGCGGACCCAGCCAGCCCGAGTCGGAGACGCGGACGGTACCGTCCTCGGCGATCCGAGCCCGGTTCGGATGGTAGCTGGGCACGGTCCCCTCCGCGAGGCCGGCGACGGCCACGAGGTCCCATTCGAGGCCCTTGGCCGAGTGCATCGTCACGATGGTCACGGCACCCGGGTCCGGGTCGATCCCGCGCGAGGTGAGCGCGAGCCCGGCCTCCTTGTCCTCGCTCACCTCGAGCAGCGCGAGGTACGCACCGATGCCGGGGCGCAGCGCCGTGCGCTCGAACTCCGCGGCGTGGTCCCGGAAGGCCTCGAGGTCGTGGAGGGCGTGCCGGGTGTCGACGTCCGGGTCCGACAACAGCGCGAGGTCGACGCCGAGGGCGTTCGTCGCCGCCGTCACGAGGTCCGGCAGCGGCAGCGAGATGCGGCGGCGCATCCCCCGCAGGATGCCCTGCAGATCCTGCAGGCGGTCCCGAGCGGTCGCGCTGAGGGACCGTCCCTCGCGATCGGTCCAGTCCTCCGGCGGCAGGTCGTCGACGGCGTCGAGCAGGGTGACCTCGTCCGCGTCGTCGGGGGCGACGGCCGGCGCTCCCGTCCGGTGGCGGCGGACGCGTGCGCCGAGGTGGTCGCGCCACCGGCCCAGCACGGCCATGTCCCGCGCCCCCAGCCGGAAGCGGGGCCCGGCGAGCAGGCGCATGAGGGAGTCGCCGCGTCCGGGGTCGTCGACGCACTCGAGGAGGGCGCGCACGTCGGCCACCTCGGGCCGGTGCAGCAGCCCGCCCAGGCCCACCACCTCGACCTCGAGGCCTGCGGCCTCGAGCTCCTCGACGAGCGGCGGGATCTGGCGCCGGGCGCGCACGAGCACGGCGGCGCTCGGGACCGGCGGCTGCTCCCCCGCTGTCTCCGGCGCGGACTCGGCGCGGCGGTCGAGGATCCAGCGGGCGATCGCGCGAGCCTCCGAGCGCTCGTCGGCGGCCTCGACCACCTCGACGGCGCCCTCTCCCGCGTCGGGGCGCGCCGTGAGCTCGGGGATGCCGATCGCGCCCGAGGCGCGGCGCAGAGGCGCGGCGATCCGGTTGGCCACGGCGAGCGGGGCGTTATCGTTGCGCCATGACGTGGACAGGGTGCGCTGCAGGACCGGCTGCTCGGGGGTCCCGAAGGCCGCGGCGAAGCCCGCCAGCGAGGCGCTCGAGGCGCCGCGCCAGCCGTAGATGGCCTGTTGCGGGTCGCCGACGGCGCAGGTCGCGTGGCCCGCGCCGAACAGGCCTGCGAGCAGCTCGAGCTGGGCGACCGAGGTGTCCTGGAACTCGTCGAGCAGCACCACGCGGTGCAGGTCCCGGGCGAGCGCGCTCGCGGCAGGGACCTCGCGGGCGATGCGGGCCGCGAGCGTGACCTGGTCGGAGAAGTCCAGGGCGGCCCTCTCACGGCGCACCTGGGCGAAGCGTTCGACGAGCGGGAGGAGGGCGAGCCGGGCGTCGAGCGCCGCGATCGCCTTCTTCACCCGGTCGGGCGGTGTGCGCTTGCGCCCCTCGGTCTGCAGGGGGATCCGGGTGAGGTGGTCCCGCACCTGGGCCAGGTGCTCGCCGAGGTCGGAGGGATCGACGAGGTGGTCGGCGAGGGACGAGGTGAGGGAGACGAGCGCCGCCGTGAGGGTCGCGGGCGACGCGTCGATCACGAGCTCGTCGCCCGAGGACTCGACGATCTCGTGGGCGAGCTGCCAGGAGGCCGACGGTGACAGCATCGTGAACTCGGGGTCGAGCCCCACGGCGAGGGCGTGCTCGGTCACGAGGTCGAGCGCGAACCCGTTGTAGGTGTGCACGGCGGGGCGCTGGCCCAGGAGGTCGTCGCCCGTCCTCTCGAGCCCTGGCGGCACGGCGAGGCCTTCGGCGCCCAGCGCGTCCCCGAGGACGGCGAGCCGGGCCGTGATGCGCTCGGTCAGCTCGTGCGCCGCCTTGCGGGTGAAGGTGAGGCCGAGCACCTGCCGCGGTTCGACGAGGGCGTTCGCGATCAGCCAGACCACGCGCGAGGCCATCGTCTCGGTCTTGCCGCTGCCCGCGCCGGCGACGACCAGGAGGGGTGCGAGCGGCGCCTCGATCACGGCGGCCTGCTCGGCGGTGGGCTGGGGGCGTCCCATCAGCTCGGCGAGGCGGCGGGCGGAGAGCGCCGGCCGCTCGGGGGTGGCGCTCACAGCTGCGCTCCTTCGGGCCAGAGGGCGCAGGTACGGCGCACGCTGCAATGGTCGCAGTGGCCGTTGGGGCGGGCGGTCACGCGGGAGCCGCGGACCTGCTCGGCGACGTCCTCGACGATCTCGTCGAACCAGTGCGGGTTCTCGGCGGACGTGAGCGCGCCCTGGGTGCGGACGGACGGTGTGCGCGTGCCCGTGCCGACGTACACCAGCTGGGCGCCGTTCAAGCGCTCGGGAGCGTCGGGGCCGAGCACGTCGGCCAGGGCTCCGTCGCGGATCGCGCTCTGGTAGGCGGCGAGCTGCAGGTCGACGGCCGCCTCGGTCTTGGTCTTGGCCTTCACCCCGGTCTTGAGGTCCACGACCCGCAGCCCGGTCCCGTCGCCCTCGACGCGGTCGATCGTGCCCCGCAGCTCGACGTCGCCGTGACCCACCGTGAAGGGTGCCTCGACGGCGAGCGGCATGCCGGTCACCGCGAGATGCTGGGACAGCAGGCGCACGGCGTCCTCGGCGCGTCCGAGCAGCCGACGCGTGGACCAGGTGCGATCGAGATGCAGGGGCGCGAGCAGCAGCGAGAGCTCGGCGAGGAGGTCGCGCGGGGTGCCGTCGGCATCGACGTCCTCGGAGCCGGCGGGGTGGTCCTGCGCGATCCGGTGCACAGCGGTGCCGATGGTCTGGGCGGGACCGCTCGACGGGCTGCCTCCCGCGCGTTCGAGGAGCCATGCCTGCGGGCAGTCGTGCGCACGTTCGAGCGCCGAGGGGCTGAGCGTCACGGGATCCGTCGGCGACAGCAGGGCCGCGGTGCTGCTCGACTCCTGGTGGTACCAGACGGCGGGATCGGCACCCGGGGCACCGGCGACGGCGAGCGCGGCGAGCAGGGCGGCGGACCGGTCGCGCTCGGCCTCCGCCGCGTCGAGGGCGGTCAGGCGCTGACGCAGAGCGGCCACCAGCCGGCGCGGGTCCGGGGCGGGCCCGGGATCGGCGACCGCTGCCCAGGGGTCGACCCAGCCGACCCCGGCGACGCGCTCGATCACCTCGACCAGGGCGGACGGGCTCTCGTCGTCGTTCTCGACGGCGGTCACGAGCACGCGGGTGCGTGCTCGCGCGAGCGCGCTCACGGCCAGTCGTAGCTCGTCGGCGAGGACGCTCTGGCGCTGGACGGCGCGCAGGGCGGACGGCTGTGTGGGCAGGTCCGGGTCCTCGGCCGCGAGCGCGAGCTCCGCGGCGCCGAACAGGGTCGAGCGCAGGCGCGTGTTGGGCCAGGCCCCCTCCTGGACATGGGCGAGCACCACGGTGTCGACCTCCTCCCCCGCGATCGCCGCCGGGGTGAGCACGCGCACACGGCCCGTGAGCGGCGCCCGCGGAGCGAGGGTGTCCTCGGCGATGGCCCGGTCGCGGATCTGCTCGACGAACCCCGCGGCGTCGGCACCCGGGCGCCGCTCGGTGAAGCGTTCGACGGCCGCGAAGAGCGCGGTCACGGCGTCGAGCCGCCGGGCGGCGAGGCGGCCGCGCGCTCCGGCGCCGTCGAGGTCGTCGGTCTCGAGCGAGGCGGTGCGCCAGCCCTCGGCGACCTGGGCGGCGTCCCACGCGGCCCACAGCGCGTCGACGGCCGCGGGCGCGGGTCCGAGCGCACGCACCGCGGCGATCATGCGCCGGACCCGGTGGACCGGGGCGGCAGCGCGGTCGCGCTCGCGGGGATCGGGAAGGCCCGGCACGTGCTCGTCCACGAGGGCGCGGGCCAGCAGCTCGGCCGATCCGGTCGCGTGGAGAGCCTCGGCCTTCCCGCGCTCCGCACCCGAGGCGTCAGGAAGACCCGGCTCCGTCGCGTCGTGGGCGTGCAGCAGGAGGCGGCGGATGCGGCGCAGCCGCAGGGCGTCGGCGTCCCCGAAGGGACCGCGCAGCAGCTCGGCGGCATGCTCGGAACTCGGGGCGGTCCCCGTGAGCGCGATCTCGAGGATCCCGAGCAGGTCGCCGACGACGCGCTCCTCGCGCAGGGCGCGCGACCGCAGGGCGGCGGTCACGGGCAGGCCCTCGCGCTGGAGCAGGTCGGCGAGGTCGTCGACGGCGGCGCCCGAGCGGCACACGATCGCCATCTCGTCGTAGGCGATCGCGTGGGCATGGTGGAGATCGCGCAGCACGCCCGCGATCTGCCGCGCCTCCTCGATCGGGCTCGAGCAGTGCAGGACGCTCACCGCGCCGGGTGCGTCCGAGGGTTCGGCGGGCCGGGCCGACTCGTCCCGGGGCAGCACGGCGCCCTGGCGCGAGGCTGCGGGGGCCCCCGCGAGCGGCAGCCGGCCGCGCAAGGACTCGAGCACGGCGTGGGCGCCCCGGGGGCTGCGCAGCATGACCGGCAGCGAGGCCTCGTGCACGGCGCGGCCGCGGCTTCGCACACGCACGACCGGCAGGATGCGGCGGCCCGCGTCCGGGACGGCGCCGCGGAAGGAGTCGACCACGGCGTCGGGGCACGAGGTCACGAGCACGTGCGCCCCGGCGTCGCGGAGCGCGCGCACGAGCGCGATGCCCGCGGCCGTGAGGTCCTGGGCGTCGTCCACCACGACGGCCCCGACCCCGGCGGCGCCCCGTGCCGAGGGTCCCGCCGCGACGATCTCGGCGGCACGGCGCACCATGGCCCCGGCGTCGTGGCGCGGGCCCGCGTCGAGGGCCGCGGCGGCCTCGAGGTCGAGCACGTCGAGGTAGAGACGCAGGATGCGCGCCGCGTCCCACCAGGCGCTCCGGCCGCGCCACGCCGCGAGGTGCTCGAGGTCGGCGGGACGCAGTCCCAGCTCGTTGGCCCGCGAGATGACGTCGCGCAGCTCGGCACGGAAGCCGGGGAGCGTCCGCGTGGTTGCGTCGACGTCGACCTCCCACCGGTCCATCGAGGCGATCAGGTCTCGGACGAGCGCGTCCTGCTCGGCGCCGGTCACGAGGGTCGGCTCCCCGCGCCCCTCGCGCGCCGCGGCGGCGCGCACGACCGAGAAGCCGTAGGCGGCGGGCGTCGCGACGCGCACGCGGGAGACGGCCCCGGCCTGCGCGACCGCGTCGCGCAGGAGCCCGGCGGAGACGCGGCGCGGGGACAGCAGCAGCACCTCGGCGTCACGGGCCTCGAGGGCGGCGCTCAGCGCGAGGCGGGTGCGGCCGCTCCCGGGCGCTCCGTGGACCAACACGTCCTCGCCGCGTGCGAAGGCCACGAGAGCGCGCCGCTGCGCGGGCAGTGCGGAGTCCCCCAGCGGGCGCGGCACGGCGGCGGGGTCGGGCGGCAGCAGGCGCACCCGCGGGCGGGCAGAGGGACGGGAGGTCGCGGCTGGCATGGTCGACATTCGACCACAGCCGTCCGACACTCGGGCGGCCGCGACCGCGCCCGGGCCGAACGGACCATCCGGACGTGTGTCACGTTTCGGACGCCATGCTGACCCCTGCTACCGATCAGTACAGTGACGGCGACCGGCGGTCGTCCGGGCCGCGAGCGAGGTCATGACGTTCGCAGGCCGTCCCGCGACCGGATCCCCCCGAAAGGCCGCACGATGGGCTCCCTCTCCCGACTTCCCCGCCCCCAGCGCCGCGCGCAGCTGCTCGACGCGGCGATCCAGCAGTTCGCGTGCGACGGTTACCACCGCACCTCCATGGATTCGATCGCGAAGGCCGCCGGCGTCACCAAGCCGGTGCTCTACCAGCACTTCTCCTCCAAGGAAGGGCTGTACCTCGAGGTGATCCGAACCGTCGGCTCGACCATGGCCGGCGAGATCGACAGCCTGGTACGGCTCGAGGGCGACACGTCCGTCCGCATCGCGCACGCGCTGCACCGCTTCACCGAGATCCTGGTGTCGAGCGGCATGTCGATGCGCGTCCTGCAGAGCTCCGAGCGCATCTCCGACGAGGTCGCGGCCGCCGTCGAGGAGGTCCTCGAGTGCAGCGCCCGCTCGATCGCGATCGTGCTGCAGCGGTCGCGCGACCTGACCGAACGCGATGCCCAGGTGCTCGGGCGCGTGCTGGCGGGCATGGCGCGCTCGTTCGCCGACCAGCTCTCGCGGGCCGAGACGATCGAGGACCGCTCCCGCATCACGGGTCTGCTGACCACGTTCATCTCGAGCGGCCTGCGGAGCTTCCCCGCCCTCGAGAGCCCTCGGATCCGCGGAACCGTGACCCAGTCGTTCGCCTGAGGAGCGCTTCCGACCCACCACCCGTCCACTGCCGGCGGGACGTTGCGCTCGCAGCGAAGCCGAGACCGCCGGCCCCGCGCGACGCCCCTGGCCATCGATAGGATCGGGCCGTCACCCCGACCGTCGACCCAAAGGACATATCCCATGGAGATCCGCCTCGGCATCCAGCACTCCCCGCGCGAGATCGTGGTCGAGACCGAGGACAGCGCGGAGTCCGTCACCGCGAGCATCGCCGACGCGGTCGGCCAGAAGTCCACCCTGCAGCTGACCGACCCCAAGGGCCGCATCGTCGTCGTCCCCGGTGACAAGATCGCCTACGCCGAGCTTTCCACCGAGGAGCCCCGTCGCGTCGGCTTCCTCGGCTGACCGCCGGCCGTGACGCGCCGGCATCCCTCCTGGCGATCCACGGTCCGCGCCCTGCGACGCTGGGCCCTGCCCGTCGTGGTCGGCCTGCTCGGCGCGGCCCTCGGGATCCTGCTCACGCCCGCCACCACGGTCCAGGTGGGCCCGCTGACCGCGAGCGTCCACCTGCGCCCGTCGCTCGACCCGCGCACCGTGATCCTGCTGCCGCCGGTCGGCGAGGTCTCGTTCGACACCCACACCGCGCCCGTCGTCGTCGAGGCACGCGTGCAGAGCGTCGACATCGCCGAGGCCGAGGACCTGCTGTACGACGACGACGCGCTCGCGACGCTCGAGCGGACCGCGCCGGACGCCATCACGAGCGCGGCCATCCGCAACGCCGGCCTCAACGCGCTCCTGGCCACTCTCGGGGCGTCCGGTGCGATGGCGCTCACCTACCGGCGCGTGCGCCGCTCGGTGGTCGCCGGAGGCACAGCGCTCGGCGTCACCGCCGTCTCGTGCGGGCTCGTCGGTGCGACGTTCCGGCCCCAGGCCCTGTACCAGCCGCAGTTCGACGGCCTCCTGTCCCAGGCCGCCTACGTCGCCGACATCAGCCACTCGACCATCGCGGACTACTCGAGCTACCGCGCGACGCTCGCCGACTTCGTCGGCCAGGTCTCCGCGCTGTACATCGCCGCCGACTCCCTGCCCGCCGGGATCGGCGCCGACCAGGACCTGATCACCGTCCTGCACGTCTCCGACATCCACGACAACCCGCAGGCCTTCGACGTGATCGACCAGCTCACGGGCCAGTTCGACGTCGACGCCGTGATCGACACGGGCGACATCGTCTCGTGGGGCACCCCGTGGGAGGACGACCTGCTGAGTGCGATCGGCGGCATCGACGTGCCGTACGTGTTCATCTCCGGGAACCACGACGGAGCGGGTGCGGTCGCGACCGTGTCCGCCCAGTCCAACGCCCTCGTGCTCAACAACCAGGTCGCGGACGTCGCGGGTCTCCGGATCGCCGGTATCGGCGATCCGCGCTTCGCGGCCGACGACGACTCGGACGCGGGCGGCTTCACACGCGGCAAGGATGCCGTGGCCTCGACGACCGCTCAGCTCGGCGACACGATCGAGGAGTACGACACGGCCCACCCCGACGCACCCGTCGACCTCGCGCTCGTCCACGACCCGACCCAGCCCCTCGGCCTCGAGGGACGCGTCCCGCTCGTGCTCTCCGGGCACATGCACGCCAACAAGGTGGAGCTCGATCGGGACGGCTCGGGCACCGACTGGCTGACCGTCGGCTCGACGGGCGGTGCGCTGGCCTCCGGCGGCGTGCGCCCCGTGGCCGACGGCGGAGAGCCCCTCGATCTCTCGGCGCGCATGCTCTACTTCGACGCCGACACCCACCGGCTGCTCGCCTACGACGACATCACGATGGGCGGCCTCGGGCTCGTGTCGGTGTCGATCCAGCGCCACCAGATGCCCGCCGAGGACGAGGACCTCACCGTCCCCGAGGACGCGACCGAGTCGCCCTCGACCGACCCGGCCCTCCCCTCGATCTCCCCCGGAGAGACGGTGCCCGACGACCAGCGGGTGACGCCCGATCCGACGGACTCCCCCGCATCGGTCGGCGACGCCCCTCCGGCTCGCGAGCAGGACGGGGCGACCTCGACGCCCTGACGAGTCGTCGCTCACGAAGCGCGAGGTCGCCACACGGCACCGGGCTACCATGGCAGGGCACACCCGTATCCAGAGAGTTGAACTGTGTCCGAAGAGACCACCATTCCCGCGGACGACGCCACCGAGATCTCGGACGCCGCCGTCGCCGCCGCCCCCGCCGTCGAGTCCGACTCCGGCGAGACCATCACCCCCGAGCGCGTCGCGACCCAGACCTTCGCCGACTTCGACGTCCGCGACGACATCGTCGAGTCCCTCGCCGCCAAGGGCATCACCACCCCCTTCCCGATCCAGGCGATGACCCTGCCGGTCGCCCTCCGCGGCCGCGACATCATCGGCCAGGCCAAGACCGGCACCGGCAAGACCCTCGGCTTCGGCATCCCGATGCTGCAGAGCGTCGTCGCCCCGGGCGAGGACAACCCGCAGAACCGGGTGATCGGCAAGCCCCAGGGGCTCGTCGTGCTGCCGACGCGCGAGCTCGCGGTGCAGGTCGCCCAGGACCTGCGCGACGCCTCGACGCATCGTCCCGTCCGCATCCTCACCGTGTACGGCGGCCGCGCCTACGAGCCCCAGATCGAGGCCCTGACCGAGGGCGTCGAGATCGTCGTGGGCACCCCCGGCCGCCTGATCGACCTCATGCGCCAGAAGTACCTCGACCTCTCGCAGGTCAGGACGGCGGTGCTCGACGAGGCCGACGAGATGCTCGACCTGGGCTTCCTCGAGGACATCGAGAAGCTCCTGAACGCCGTGCCGACCTCGCGCCAGACCATGCTGTTCTCGGCGACGATGCCCGGCCCGATCATGGCGCTGGCCCGGCGCTTCATGAGCCGGCCCACACACATCCGGGCGCACGACCCCGGCGACGAGTCCCGCACCAAGGCCGACATCAAGCAGGTCGTCTATCGCGCGCACCAGCTCGACAAGATCGAGGTCCTGGCCCGTGTGCTGCAGGCTCGCGGCCGCGGCCTGACCATCGTGTTCATGCGCACCAAGCGTGAGGCCGACCGGGTGGCGGGCGACCTCATCGGCCGCGGCTTCGCGGCCGCCCCCCTGCACGGCGACCTCGGCCAGGGCGCCCGTGAGCAGGCGCTGCGCGCCTTCCGCCACGGCAAGATCGACGTCCTGGTCGCGACCGACGTCGCCGCCCGCGGCATCGACGTCGAGGACGTCACCCACGTCATCAACTGGAACTGCCCGGACGACGACAAGACCTACCTGCACCGCACGGGCCGCACCGGCCGCGCGGGCAAGAAGGGCACCGCGGTCACGTTCGTCGACTGGGAGGATGTCGCGCGGTGGGCGCTCATCGCCCGTCAGCTCGGCCTCGAGTCCACCGAGGCCGTCGAGACCTACTCGACGTCCGAGCACCTGTACGCCGACCTCGACATCCCCGAGGGCACCAGGGGCACCCTGCCCGCCGAGAACCGCACCCGCGAGGGCCTGGACGCCGAGGTCCTCGAGGACCTCGGCGGCCGTGACGCCGCGCGCGAGCGGGCCCGCGAGAAGCGCTTCGGACCCCGTGAGGGCGGCCGGGGCGGACGCGACGGCGGCCGCGGCAGCCGCGACGGAGGCCATGCTCGCGGCGGCGAAGGATCCGGGAAGGACGGGTCCTCGAGCGAGCGGCCGCGCCGCAACCGCAGCCGCACTCGCCGGGTCAACGGCGAGGTCGTCGAGGGCCGCCCGGACGCCGGGTCGCACGGCCCCTCGCAGAGCGCCGACGACGGTGAGGCGCAGACCTCCGGCGCTCGGCGTCGCCGCTCGCGCGGCGGCCGCGGCCGCAACCGCAGCGGCCAGAGCTCCTCGACCTCCGCGAGCTCGACCTCCGCGAGCTCGACCTCGGAGGGCTGAACGCCCCTCGCCCGGATCGCCGCGCGGTCCGCGCGCGTGAGCATCGACGCCCCCGCCCCTCCTCCGGAAGGGCGGGGGCGTCGTCCGACCTGGGGCCCGGCACGAACTCACGGCCCTGGCAGACTGGCACGATGACGTCTCCTCCCTGTGTCGTCCTCGGCGGCACCGGCATGCTCGCCACGACGGTCGAGCACCTGGTGCACGCCGGCGAGCGCGTCGTGGTCACGGCTCGGCGCCCCGAGCTCGCCCCCGCCTGGAAGGCCCTCGACGTCGAGGTGGCCCCGCTGGACCGCGACGACGAGGCCGGGCTCGACGCCCTGCTGGCTCCCGGCGCCCGTCTGCTCGTCGACGGCCAGTGCTACACGCCCGCGCATGCACGCGCCCTCGCCCGCTGGTCGCACGCCGCGGACTCGACCGTGATGATCTCGGCGCGCGCCGTCTACGTCGATGCGGAGGGCCGCCACACGAACTCCGACGAGCCGCCGCGATGGGCAGGCCCGACGCCCGAGGACACGCCCACCCTGGCCTTCGCAGGCGAGCCGTACCAGTCGCGGGAGGGCTACGGCGCCAACAAGGCGGAGGCCGAGCGACTGCTCGCGGCGACGGGCCGCGACGTGAGCGTCCTGCGCCCGGCCCGCATCCACGGCCGCGGCGGGCGGCGCGTGCGGGAGTGGCCGCTGCTGCGCGCCGGTCTCGACGGCAGCCCGGTCATCCGGGTGTGCGGTGGCTCCGCCGCTCCCTCGGTGACCTCGGGCGAGGCGATCGCACGCACGATCCTCGCGTGCGCGGCCGGCCCCGCGTCCCGGCTGCTCAACGTCGCCGACGTCCCGCCCACGCGCGCGATCGACCTCGCCCGCGCCGCGCTCGACGCGACCGGCGGCGAGGACTCCGTGCTCGTGGACGCCGACGACGCCGAGGAGGCGCTCGCGCTGCCCTGGGCCGGCGACCAGGTCCTCGCGACCGATCGCGTCACCGCTCTGGGCGTCACCCTGCCCCATCCGGTCGAGACCGTGGCGGACGCCGCCCGCTGGGTCGCCTCCCTCGCGCGCCGTTCCCCGGACGGCACCTGGGAGCTCCCGCCGCACCTCGACGGCAGCTGACCGGGTGCGGCGCGGGCGGTCGGGGTGCCGCGGAGATCGGGCGCCAGGCGGACGAGCGACCCCTCTCGAGGCGCCGGCCGTCCGCACGGTGCCCGATCCTCGCCGTCGCGCCATCCCGCCGCCTCAGGAGGCCGCCGAGGCCTGCCCCAGCCACGGCGTCATGCCGTCGTCCCGCCCCAGCCAGGACGCAAGGCCGCGCTCCCACTCCGCGTCGTCGAGCAGGCTGACCCGGAAGGCACGGCGCACACGCACACGGTCCTGTCGACCGATGCCGGTGACGACGATCCGCGTCGTGGGCAGGTCGGCGCCCGCGTCGCCGATCACGCCGATCGAGACCTGGCCGCCCGCGCCGTCCCACTGGCAGATCGAGTGCGGTCGCGTGGGCAGCCAGAACCTCCCGCGCCCCCGCAGCTCCCCGCTGCCCAGGCGCTCGACCTCCTCGAGGAAGCGCTCGGGGTGGAAGGGCCGGTCCGAGCACAGGTCGAGGGTCCAGGTGCCGTGCACGGTCGGCCCGCCCCACGGCTCGACGGTGCGCGGATCGACCCGGCGCGCCGCGGCACGGGGATCGTGCACCACCTGCTCGAGGAGCAGGTCGGCGAAGACCTCGTGCACGCCGTGCACGAGCAGCTGGTCGTGACCGCGCAGATGCTCGACCAGTTCCGCCCCGGGAGCCTCGGCCTCGCCGTCCGCGAGCACCATGTCGCAGTACTCGAGCTGCGCGGCG
>DAMDHZ010000028.1:26896-30102 GCA_032101665.1 Brachybacterium sp.
GCGCGGCGAGCGCCTCGCCCACACTGCGCTCGTCGCCGTCGGTCCAGCGCAGGCCGCGCTCGGCGAGCGTGTCATCGCCGAGCAGGTCGGCACGCGCGGCGTCGGTGTCGACGATCGCGGTCGTCGAGGTGATGTGTGCGCCACGCAGCTGCGGCCCCAGGGTTCCGCACACGGCCTGCGGGTCCGCCGCCACGGGCAGCACCATGAGCGCGCCCGGCCAGCGGGGATCCGCCGCGAGTGCCTCGATCACGGGCAGCGCGTCCTCGCGCATGGCGCACGAGATGCACTCATGGGCGAGCTCGACCGGCACGTCCTCGAGGACCCCGTCCCGATCGAGGACCAGCCGCCGCAGCCCACCGCGATCGAGATCGGTGTCATAGCGCACTGCCACGAGATCGGCGGCGTCGAGCAGCAGGTCCGTGATCAGCGCGTCGCGCAGCACGGGATCGATCGCACACACGACGGCGAGGGGAAGGCTGCGGCGCAGACGGCGACGGGCAGGCTCGGACGGCTCACGGATCACGGACAGGACCTCCTGGGACCAGACGGCGGGGTGACGGGCGACTCGGCGCCTGAGGGCCGGAGCGCACGTGTGCTTGCGCGGCTCCCTGCTCGGTGCCGCTCCGACAGCACACCTACTTGACGGGAACGATTCTCATTTCCTAGTATCAGCCGTCATGTCCGCACACTGTCAAGTCACCGGCGCCCGCCCGCAGTTCGGCAAGCGCGTCTCCCACTCGCACCGCCGCACCTCGCGTCGCTTCAACCCCAACCTGCAGAAGAAGACCTACGACGTGCCGTCGCTGGGCCGGAAGGTCACGCTCACGGTCTCGGCGCGCGGCATCAAGGTCATCGACGCCCGGGGGATCGACGCGGTCGTCGCCGACATGCGACGCCGCGGCGAGAAGCTCTGAGCACCGCGCCCCCCGAGCGCCGCCCGCACCACCCAGAGAGAAGGCACCCGTCACCACCATGGCCAAGAAGAGCGACATCCGCCCCATCATCAAGCTGCGCTCCACCGCGGGCACCGGCACCACCTACGTCACCACCAAGAACCGGCGCAACTCGCCGGACCGCCTGAGCATGCGCAAGTACGACCCCGTGCTGCGCCGTCACGTCGAGTTCCGCGAGGAGCGCTGAGATGGCCAAGACCAGCAAGATCGCCAAGGATCTCGAGCGCCGTCGGACGGTGGCCCGTTACGCCGCGCGGCGCAGCGAGCTCAAGGCGCTCATCAAGAACCCACGCACCGCTCCCGAGGATCGGGAGAGCGCCCAGCGGGCACTGCGGGCCCTCCCCCGCGATGCGAGTCCTACCCGGCTGCGCAATCGCGACGTCGTCGACGGACGTCCGCGCGCCCATCTGCGCGCCTTCGGCCTCTCGCGCATCCGCTTCCGCGAGATGGCGCACCGGGGCGAGCTGCCCGGCATCACGAAGTCCAGCTGGTGAGAAGCCAGGAAGGAGCACAGCAGTGAAGAAAGGGATCCACCCGGCCTACGAGCCGGTGATCTTCCGCGATCGGTCGGCGGGGTTCAGCTTCCTCACCCGGTCGACGCGGACCTCCGATGTCCGCGAGACGTGGGAGGACGGCAAGGAGTACCCGGTGATCGATGTCGAGATCTCCTCGGCCTCGCACCCGTTCTACACGGGCAACGCGCGGGTCGTCGACACCGAGGGCCGCGTCGAGCGGTTCCGCCGCCGCTACTCGAAGGGGTCGACGCGATGAAGGTCCGCGCCTCCCTGCGCTCCCTCGCGCGCAAGCCGGGAGCCCAGGTCGTCCGCCGTCGCGGACGCGTCTATGTGATCAACAAGAAGAACCCGCGCTGGAACGGTCGCCAGAAGGGGTGAGGCCCGCCCGTCAGGTCCCGGTGATCGCCCTGACGGGGCCGCTCGGCGCCGGCAAGACCACCGTGCTCAACTCGCTGCTACGCGCACCGGGGGCTCGGCTGGGCGTGGTGGTCAACGACTTCGGAGAGATCAACCTCGACGCCGCCATGGTGACGGGGCAGGTCGACGAGCCGGCCTCGATCGCCGGGGGGTGCCTGTGCTGCCTGCCCGACGCCGGTGGCCTCGATGACGCCCTCGACCGGCTCGGTGATCCTCGGCTGCGCCTCGACGCGATCCTGGTCGAGGCCAGCGGCATGGCCGAGCCGCTCGCGGTGCATCGCCTGCTGCGCTTGGCGGCCTCTGCCCACGTGCGCTTCGGCGCGCTGATCGACGTGGTCGATGGGACCGGGCCGCTCGCCGCGGCGGTGTCGCCCGGGCATGCACCACGACCGCCCGTGCACTTCGCCGCCGCATCCCTCGTGGTCGTCACCAAGCTCGAGGCGTTGCCCGAGACCGGCCGGGCCGCGGCGCTCGAGCAGATCTCCACGGCCGTCCGCGCACACCACGACACGGTGCCGATCGTGGCTGCCGAGCACGGCGAGATCGACCCCGACCTGGTGCTCGACGTCGCGAGCCGCGAGGACCCGCCCGACCAGCTCCCGCTCGCGGCGCTCGCGCGCGAGGCCCACGCCGAACACCTCCACCATCACGCGACGGCGGTGACCGTCGCCGCGACGGGACCGGTGGACCCCGGCCGCGTGCTCGACCTGCTCGAGGACCCGCCCCCGGGCGTGGTCCGCATCAAGGGGCGCTTCGCCGTCGAGACCTCGCGCGCCTACCGCCATTACGACGCGCATCTCACCGGGCGCCACATCCACGTCACCCCGTCGGACATCGGGAGCGGACCCGACGCGCTCGTCGCGATCGGCATGGAGCTGGAGACCGAGGAGGTCCGCGCACGCCTGGAGGCCGCCGTCGCGACCGCCGGCGGCCCGGTCGCCGCGGGCATGCGCCGCCTGGTCCGTTATCGCCGCCTCAGCATGCCCGCTTGACCCGGGCGGCAGGTCGCGCCAGCCCGGACCGCCGCCGAGCCGAGGGCTGCCGACACCACGCCACCTTGCGCTCGGGGCCGGCCTCGCCCGGCCGGTGTACCGGGTGCCCGTGTCACGGAGGGGACGCTGGTGATGTGCTGTGGCGATATCGCCACAGC
The DNA here is from genome assembly GCA_032101665.1 of Brachybacterium sp. Lineage (GTDB taxonomy): Bacteria > Actinomycetota > Actinomycetes > Actinomycetales > Dermabacteraceae > Brachybacterium. The sequence goes on from DAMDHZ010000028.1 coordinate 29,932, forward strand.
ACATCACCAGCGTCCCGTCCGCGACCATCCACCCCGCATCCTCCGTCCGTCCATCCCGCATCCATGGACCCGGACGGGCGCCCGGCACTGTGCGCACAGTTCCCCCGCGTGCACTCCAGGCCCGGACAGGCCCGGTACCTCAGCCCAGCAGGCGTACCGGCAGCTCCCTCT
>DAMDHZ010000029.1:0-13222 GCA_032101665.1 Brachybacterium sp.
CGTCGATCGCACGGGCAGTGTCGGGGTCCACGTCATCCAGAGCCACCGCGATCGCCCGCGCCTGGCGTTCTGTCACTCGCCCCTGGGCGAGCAGTCTGATCGTGCCGGGGAGCTGGGTGACCAGGCGCCGGGACGCGGCCAGGGACATCGACGACGCCGCCGGCGACACCCGCCGCGCCAACCCCAGCTCCTGCGCGGCGGCGCGTCCCTGCTCTGGGGTGGGGACACCCCGCTGGGCGTCGGCGTCCGTGATCCGCTCCGCGGCAGTGACCTGCCAGGCCGCATCCAACGCCGCCAGAGCAGACCGGAGCTGATCGATCACCCCGACCACACCCAGAGCCTCCGCCACAGAACCAGGCTCGGTGTCCGTGGGGGCGTCACGCATCACGACCGGGGTCTCGACCGCGGCGAGCACACCGGCGAGGATCGACGCCACCACCTCACGCGCCACACCATCCCGACCCAGTGACTCGACTCGGGCGAGCACCTGCGACAGTCCGTCTCCAGCGGGTGTGGCGGGATGAGGGGAGCCATCGACGCCGCCGCACCCTGTCGGCAGCACCGGACCGTCCGAGCCCGGCACCCGGGCGCGATCATCCCGCTCCGGGCCCTCGGCCCTCGAACCATCCCGTCGAATCCTCATGCCCCTCATTCTTCCGAGGGGGACTGACACACGAGATCCCCCTCGGACACGCGTTCTAAGAATGTGGATAACTCTGCGTGGGGAGGGAACGGTGATGACAGCTGTGAGCAAGGTTCCGAGCAGTTGTTGCGGCATCCTGTGCGCCGAAGGGAACACGTCTCGTGACGGAGGGGAACACGTTCCGTGGCGGAAGGGAGTACATCCCGTGACAGGAGGGCGACGAGAAACAAGCCCCGTGCCCGGGAGGCGGAGGGATGCGGGGCCCGTACCGGGGAAAATGTCCCATGGCGGGAGCCAGTGGGAGGCGAGCCCTGAGATGGAGATTAGGGGGCAGGCAGGCCCCGAGGCCACGGGGTGCAGGCCCCGTGCCGGAAGAGCGCACCCCTCGTGGCTGAGAACGACAGGAGCACTGTGCATGGCTGGAGGTCCGGGGTGATACCGGGCCCGGGCGCAGGTGGGCAGTCGAACCGCGATCTCTCACCGAGATGTCAGGGAGGCAGGGCTCCATTCCCTGATGCATCCAGATCACCGTCTGAGGCGGTATTCCGCACCCCTTGCGAATCGAGATCGCAGTTCCGGGCGGAATCTTCGCGGGATTCCACCAGGAACTGCGATCTCGGTGACAGCGACGGGTGACGGCCGGCATGGAGCAGGGCTTCGAGGAGGCATGGTCGTCTGACGGGAACGACGGCACCCTGACTCGCGAGGGCGCGCCGGGCCCCCGGGCACCCCTGACGGCACCCAGGGCACCCTGGGTGCGCCCTGGGCACGCCCCTGCGGACGCTCCCCGTCATGAGCCGTCCTTGGCGCCTGCCCCCCACTCCACCCTGCCCAACACGCTCTTGACCAGCACCTCCGCCACCCGCCCACGGCCCCGATGTGACCGGCGTCCCACGCCCACGCCATACTGAAGGTCGACTCAAGGAGGAGCGATGAGCGAATTGCGCCGCCGCCGGGCGGCTTCGTCCCCGCCACCCGGGCCACGATCCCGGTCCGGGTCACGTGCCCGAATGATCCCCAGTCGACGCGCCGTCCTCGGCGGCGGAGCCGCTGCCCTCGTCGCCGGCCTCGCCGCCTGCACGAGCACGGGAGCGGCGACGGTCAACAGCGGGCCCACCATCCCGGCCTCGTCCGGCAAGGTCACACTCACGTACTGGGCATGGCTCAAGGACCTGCAGAAGGTCGCCGACGTCTTCAACGCGACCCAGGACCGCATCGAGGTCCGGGGCGTGTGGATACCCGGCGGCGACGCGGGCGGTTACGCCAAGATCCTGTCGGCCGTGGCCGCGGGCGGCGGTCCCGACATCGCGCAGGTGGAGTTGCGCGCGGTGCCCGAGTTCGCGCTCGCGGGCGCCCTCACCGACATGGGGCGCTACGGCGCCCTCGACCACGAGAGTGCGTTCGATCCCGGAGCCTTCGCCCAGGTCAAGATCGGTGACTCCGTCTGGGCGATCCCCCAGGACACCGGCCCCGGCGCGATGTTCTACAACCGCCAGGTGCTCGAGGACGAGCTGGGCCTGACCCCGCCCGAGACCTGGGACGAATTCCGTGAGGTCGCGCAGCATGTCAAGGACGCCGGCAAGACGATCATGACGATCGACCCGGGCGATGGCTCGGTGCTGCCCATGTGGGCGATGCAGCGCGGCGCCAACTGGTTCGAACCGCAGGGCGACACCTGGGTGCTGCACATGGCCGACGACGTGTCCCTCGAGGTCGCCGACTACTGGGACGGGATCATCAAGGACCAGCTGATCGGCACCGGTTACGGCTCGTTCTCGACCCCGTGGATGGCCGCTGCCGGCAAGGGCGACGTGCTCTCCTACATCGGCGGCTCGTGGGGCGACGCGCTCATCGAGGGCGTGCCCGACGGCTCCGGCAAGTGGAAGGTCGCGCCCATGCCCCGCTGGCAGGACGGCTTTGCCTCGGGCGGTCTCGGCGGCTCCTCGGCCGCCGTGCTCTCCACGAGCCAGCACCCGGCCGAGGCGCTCGAGTTCCTCACCTGGATGTGCACCGATCCCGCCGGGATCGACGCCATGATCCAGTACTCGGGCATCGGCTGGTCTCCGTCGGCCGACTACATCGGCACGGAGCGCGAGCAGCCCTCGGAGTTCTTCAGCGGACAGAACTACAACGAGGATGTGATCCTCCCGATGGCCAAGGGGCAGAACCTCGACTGGGTGTGGGCCCCCCTCATGCAGCGCGTCAACGCGCGGCTCGGCGACGGCATGCTCTCCGTGGTCGGCGGGTCCGACACGTTCACGACGATGCTGCCGCAGGCGCAGGAGGACATCGCCGACATCATGCGCAAGATCGGCCTGAACGTGGAGGTGGCCTCGTGAAGAGCAAATGGGCTCCGTGGGCGCTGATGGCGCCCTTCCTGCTCCTGTTCCTGTTCACGATGGTCCTTCCCATCGTGATCGCGATCGGGCAGAGCTTCATGACGGTCGAGCGGCGCGGTCTGCTCGGCGAGGAGGGCGTGACCAGCCGCTTCGCCGGCCTCGAGAACTATGTCTCCGCGTTGACCAACGAGAACTTCCTGAGCGCGATCGCGCGCATGCTGCTGTTCGGCGTGGTGCAGGTGACGGTCATGATCGTCGCGGCGACCGTGCTCGCCCTGCTGCTCGAGAGCGCCTCGGCGAAGTGGCCCGGCTTCTTCCGGGCCGCCTACTTCATGCCCTACGGCATCCCGGGTGTGATCGCGACCATCCTGTGGTCGTTCCTCTACGTGCCGGGCCTGAGCCCGCTCGTGGACGTCCTCGGGTGGTTCGGCGTCACCGTCGACTTCCTGGGCCCGAACATGGTGCTCTGGTCGATCGCCAACATCGTCACCTGGACCTACACCGGCTACAACATGCTCATCATCATCGCGCAGCTCAAGGCCATCCCCGGTGACGTCTACGAGGCCGCGAAGATCGACGGCGCGAGCGCGATGCGCATCGTGACCTCGATCCAGATCCCGCTGATCCGGCCGGCGCTGCTGCTGACGATCATCTTCTCGATCATCGGCACCCTGCAGCTCTTCGCCGAGCCGCAGGTGCTGAGCTCGATGAGCTCCGGCATCAACTCGGAGTACACCCCGAACCTGTCCGCGTACGCCTACGCCTTCCAGTACAACGACATCGGCATGGCATCCGCCGAGGCCGTGATCATCGCGCTGGCGGCCTTCATCCTGTCCGCCGTGGCCCTCGGCATCTCGAACCGCATCGGGAGGAAATCATGAGCACGTCGACCGATACGGCCACGATGCGGCGAGCTCCCGCGCGCGGCACGACACGCGGTAGGACGAAGGGCCGCGAGTCCCGCACGGCGGGCGCCAAGCCGACCACCACGATCATCGTCACTGCGGTGCTCGTGATCGTCGCGATCTACTTCCTGGTGCCCGTGTACTGGGTGATCGTCAACGCCACCAGGTCGACCGATGCCCTGTTCGGCACCAACGGCTTCTGGTTCGGCGGCGACTTCCAGCTCGTCGAGAACATCCGGAACGTGTTCACGGCCAACGGCGGGGCCTTCCCGCGGTGGGCGCTCAACTCGCTCCTGTACTCGGGAGTGGGCGCCCTGTTCGCGACCTACTTCTCGGTCGCCGCGGGCTACGCGCTGGCCAAGTACGACTTCCCGGGCCGCCATGCGATCTTCGCCTTCGTCCTGGGCGGGGTGCTCGTCCCGGGCACCGCGACCGCGCTCCCGCTGTTCCTCGTGTTCAGCAGGATCGGCCTGACCAACACCTACTGGGCGGTGCTGATCCCGTCGCTGCTGAGCCCCTTCGGACTGTTCCTGGCGCGGATCTACGCAGGCGCCGCGATCCCCGACGAGCTGCTCGAGGCGGGCCGTCTGGACGGGGCGGGGGAGATGCGGATCTTCCATTCCCTCGTCCTGCGACAGCTGATGCCGGCGATCGTGACGATCTTCCTGTTCCAGTTCGTCGCGGTGTGGAACAACTATCTGCTGCCGCTCGTGATGCTGGCCGACGAGAGGCTGTACCCGATCACGCTGGGGCTGAACAACTGGCGTGCTCAGACGGACCGTCTCCCGGAGTTCTACGAGCTCACGGTCGGCGGCGCGTTGCTCTCGGTGGTCCCACTCGCGATCCTCATCATCGTGCTGCAGCGGTTCTGGCGCGGCGGCCTCACGGAGGGCTCGGTCAAGGGCTGAGTCGCGGGACGTGCTCACGCGGTTGCCGAGCTCAGCAGGATGCTGGTCTCGCTGTCACGGATCCCGTCGATGCCGCGGATGACGCCGAGGGCGTGGTCGAAGGCGGCGAGGTTCTCGCAGCTCATCTCCGCGACCAGGTCCCAGCGCCCGTTGGTCGTGTGCAGAGCCGCGATCTCGGGCACCCCGCGCAGGGAGCGGATCACCTCGCGCAGGCTGCGGCCCTCGACCGCGACCAGCATGATCGCGCGGACCGCCGAGACTTCGGCGGGGTCGCGCACCTGCACCGAGAAGCCCACGATCACACCGGAGTCGGTGAGGCGGTCGAGCCGGGCCGTCACGGTCGCGCGGGTCACCCCGAGACGCCGCGAGAGCTGGACCACGGACTCTCGCCCGTTGGCCCGCAGCAGGGCGATCAGCTGGCGGTCGAGGTCATCGATGGGCCCGGTCATGTCCAGAGTGTACGAGTGAGCTTTTCATTCTGTACAGCTAGGATCTGAATTGAGCCGCGATGCCGATTGATTGTGCACTCACCGACTTCGTAGCGTGAGCACCACGGACGTCAGGGAGGAGAGCGGCCATGGTGCAGGTCGTGGAGGTGGCCCGCATGCGGGAGTGGATCGAGACCACCGGGATCGAGACGATCGTCGCTCGCCTCGTCGACGCCCTCGAGGTCGACTTCGCCCGCTGGGAGGAGTTCAGCACGTGCGCGCGCATCGCGAGCCACTCGCCCACCGGCGTCATCGAGCTCATGCCCGTGAGCGACGGGCAGACCTACGGCTTCAAGTACGTCAACGGCCATCCCGGCAACCCCAAGGCGGGCCTGCAGACGGTGACCGCCTTCGGGGTCCTCGCGGACGTGGCGACCGGCTACCCCATCCTGCTGTCGGAGATGACGCTGCTGACCGCGCTGCGCACGGCGGCGACCTCCGCCCTCGCCGCCCGCCGGCTCGCCCGCCCGGATTCCCCCGTGATGGCGCTCGTGGGCACCGGCAGCCAGTCGGCGTTCCAGGCCCTCGCGTTCCGCCGTGTGCTCGGCATCGAGTCCCTGCGGATCTGGGACAGCGACCCCGGGGCGCTCGACACCTTCGAGCGCACCATGCACCCCCTCGGCTTCGAGATCGTGCGCGCTTGCCACGCCGCCGACGCGTGCGCGGGCGCCGATGTGGTCACGACGTGCACCGCCGACAAGACCAACGCGACCGTCGTGACCGACGCGATGATCGCGCCCGGGATGCACCTGAACGCGATCGGCGGTGACTGCCCCGGGAAGACCGAGCTCGACCCGGCGATCCTGCACCGCGCGGACATCTTCGTCGAGTACGCCGAGCAGACCCGCATCGAGGGCGAGATCCAGCAGCTGGCCCCTGACCACCCCGTGACGGAGCTGTGGCGGGTCGTGCGCGGCGAGGCACCCGGACGCACGAGCGCCGAGCAGATCACGGTGTTCGACTCGGTCGGCTTCGCGATCGAGGACTTCACCGCCCTGTGCGTGCTGCGCGAGAGCCTGTGCGGCGACTCCGGTGTGCCCGAGCTCGACCTGATCGCCGAGCCCGAGAACCCCAAGGACCTGTTCTCCCTCGTGTCCGCGGGCGCCGCGGCGCTCACGCGCGCGAGCTGAGGACCGTCGGCCGCGCAGAGAGCGATCTGCGACGATGGGGCGATGACCGCTCTGCTCGACTGCGTCCCGACAGGCTTCGTGCGCGACGGTGCGCCCCACCGGATCGTCTCCGGGGCGCTGCACTACTTTCGGGTTCATCCCGAGCTGTGGAGGGATCGGCTGCGGCGTCTCGTGGCGCTCGGCTGCAACACCGTCGAGACCTACGTGCCGTGGAACCTGCACGAGCCCGCTCCCGGCCATCACCGCTTCGGCCCGCTGTCCGAGCTCGGCCTGTCGCTCGACCTGGGGGCGTTCTGCGACCTCGCCGCCGAGGAGGACCTCGACGTCATCGTGCGTCCAGGGCCCTACATCTGCGCTGAATGGGAGGGCGGCGGCCTGCCCGGTTGGCTCCTGCGGGACCGTTCGATGCGCTTGCGATGCATGGACCCCGCCTTCCTCGGCGCGGTCGACACGTGGTTCGACGCGCTCATCCCCGTGATCGCCGGCCGCCAGGCCTCCCGTGGCGGACGCGTCATGATGGTGCAGGTCGAGAACGAGTACGGCTCCTACGGGGACGACGCCGAGTACCTCCTGCACCTGCGCGACGGTCTGCGTGCCCGCGGCATCGAGGAGCTGCTCGTGACCTCGGACGGGCCGGGCCGCCGCTGGCTCGAGGCCGGCCGGGTCGACGACGTGCTGGCCACCGTCAACTTCGGCTCGCGCACAGCGGAGGTGCTCGCCATGGCCCGCGAGGAGCTGCCCGCGGGACCGCTCATGTGCATGGAGTTCTGGAACGGCTGGTTCGACCACTGGGGCGAGGAGCACCATGTGCGCGACGCGGCCGACGCCGCGCGCGAGCTCGAGACCATGCTCGGCGCGGGCATGAGCGTGAACCTCTACATGGCCCACGGCGGCACCAACGTCGGACTCACGGCCGGCGCCAACACCGAGGGCGGCGTCCTGCAGCCGACCACGACGAGCTACGACTACGACGCGCCGATCGCCGAGAACGGCGCTCTCACCGAGAAGTTCCACGCCTTCCGCGAGGTCATCGGGCGCCACCGCGAGCTGCCGCCGCTCGCGGAGCAGCTCGAGAGCCTCGGCCTCGAGGCCGCGCCGCCCGTGCAGAACACAGGTGACGTGCGCGTCGAGTATGCGGCCTCCCTGCAGGATCTCGCGCGCTGGACCGAGCTCGCCCCGCGCTCGGTCGCGCCGCCCGCCTTCGAGGACCTCGGGCTCGAGCGGGGCATGCTCCTGTACCGCCGCGAGCTCGAGCTCACGCGCGAGGAGGGCGCGCCCCTCGCACCGCTCGAGCTGTACGACCTCCACGACCGCGCCCTCGTGCTCGTCGACGGGATCCTGGCCGGCCCCGTCGAGGGTACGGGCAACCCCCACGTGCCCGCCGTCGTGCCTCTCGACCCCGTCGCCGACAGGCTCCTGCCCGACGGGGGGTCCCGCCGCGTGCGCCTCGAGATCCTCGTCGAGAGCCTCGGGCGCACCAACTTCGGGCCGCTGCTCGGGGAGCGCAAGGGCGTGCTCGGCGGCGTGTGGCGCGACGTGCGCTTCCTCGGCGGCTGGGAGGCGGTGCCGCTCCCGCTCGAGGAGATGGGCACCGAGCTCGCCGATCACGCCCGCACCGCCGCCGCGGAGGGGCCCGCGGCGCTCCCTCTCGTGGTGCTCGCGAGCCTCGAGCGCGAGGACGACGAGACGGGCGACGTGCACCTGAACGTGTCGGGCTGCGGGCACGGGGTCGCCTACGTCAACGGCACGTGCGTGGGCCGCTACTGGCGACGCGGCCCCCAGCAGTCCCTCTACGTACCCGCCCCGTTGCTGCACGCGGGCAGCAACGAGATCGTGCTCGTCGAGCTCGAGGCGCCGCATCCCTGCCTCGCGCTCGCGGCGGGGCCCCTGTTCGAGACCCCGCCGCGCTGAGAGGCGGCCAGGACCGCGACCTGACGGGGGTCCACCCCGGCCCCCGCCCCGTCCCTAGAGTGGGTCCATGACCCCCCGCGAATCCGTCCAGTCCCTGCCCGGCCTCACCCTGCGCGACCTGACCCTCGACGTCCCGCTCGACCGCTCTGATCCCGCGCGCGGCACGATCGAGGTGTTCGCGCGCGTCGTCACCGCCCGCGGTGGCGAGGAGCGGCCCTATCTCGTGTTCCTCCAGGGCGGTCCCGGCAGCGAGGCGCCACGGCCCACCCTCGACCCGGTCTCCCCGCCGTGGCTCGAGCGCGCCCTCGCCGACTACCAGGTGGTCATGCTCGATCAGCGCGGGACGGGCAGGTCCACGCCCGTCGGCCTCGACGCGCCCCTGCCCGAGGCCTTCACGCCCGGGGACGTCGCGCGGGCCGGCTCCCCGCGGACCCTGGGCGAGGCGAGCGCCGCGCAGCGCGCCGAGTACCTCACCCACCTGCGCGCCGACGAGATCGTCGAGGACTGCGAAGCCGTGCGCGAGGCCCTCGGAGTGGGCCGCTGGAGCACTCTGGGCCAGTCCTTCGGCGGGTTCTGCACCCTGCGCTACCTGAGCGTGCACGCCGACTCCCTGCGCGAGACCTACCTGACGGGCGGGCTGTCCGCCGTGGGTCGCAGCGCGGACGACGTCTACGCCGCGACCTGGGACATCATGATCGCGAAGTCCGAGGCGTACTACCGCCGCTTCCCCGGCGACCGCGAGCGCGTGAGCGAGCTCATGGCCCTCGCCCGCGACGGCGAGATCCTGCTGCCGACGGGCGACCCCGTCTCCGTCGACCGGCTGCGCACGCTCGGCCACCGGCTCGGCGCCTCGGGCGGACCCGAGCAGATGCACTACCTGCTCGAGCTCGACCATCGCGCCCCCGCCTTCCGGCACGACCTCGCGGCCGCGCTGCCGTTCGCGGGGCGCAACCCCCTGTACGCCGTGATCCACGAGTCCTCGTACGCCGACGGCGGGGTGACGAACTGGTCGGCTGACCGCACCATGCCCGACCGGGTGCGCGAGGACGTGACGCTCCTGGGCGGCGAGCACCTGCACCGCTCGCTCTTCCGTGAGGACCCCGAGCTGCGGCCGTGGGCCGAGACCGCGGAGCTGCTCGCCCAGCACGAGTGGAACACCCTGTACGACGCCGACGCCCTGCGTGCCTCCGACGTGCCCGGCGCGGCCGCTGTCTACGCCGTCGACGCCTACGTCCCGCTCGAGTTCTCGCTCGAGACGGCCGCCCTGCTGCCGCGGCTGCACCCGTGGATCACGAGCCAGTACGAGCACAACGGCCTGCGGGCCGACGGTGCGCACGTGATGGACCGCCTGATCGGGCTCGCGACGGGCCGCCTCGCGCTCTGAGGGCGCGGGAGAGCAGCGCGCAGAAAAAAGCGCGCCGCCGATCGGAACCGTTCGCCCCAAGTCCGATCGGCGGCGCGCGAAGTCGCGACTGCTGGCGGGTTGATCCACCGCGTCAGCGACGACCATGGCGCCGGGATGACCTGCCGTGGACCTCGGTCCCGGCCGGCCGCTCCGGGCTGGCAATGACGAGCTTAGATGAGCCTCACCTGATAGCGCAAGCCCGTTCTTTCTCAATTCATGTACCCCGAAGGACGACGCAACGGTCGTAGGGTCGGGTCATGACCACGACCAGCTCCACTCCCGCCACCTCCGCCCCCCGTCGCCGTCTCGGCGGCTTCGAGGTCTCCCCGATCGGACTGGGCGCGATGCCCGTCTCCTCCGGTCGCGACGTCCTCCCGCCCCGCGACCGGGCCCTCGCGACCATCCACGCGGCGCTGGACGCCGGCATCACACTCATCGACACCGCCGACATCTACGCCCCGGCCTGGGACCAGATGGGTCACAACGAGGAGCTCGTCGCCGAGGCGCTGCGCACCTATTCCGGCGACACGGACGACGTGGTCGTCGCGACCAAGGGCGGGATCACCCGCTCCGAGGGCGAGGCCTGGGGGCGCGCCGGCTCGCTCGACGATCTCCGCGGAGCGCTCGAGAAGTCCCTCGCGCATCTCGGCGTCGACGCCGTCGACCTGTACTACTGGCATCGCCCCGACCGCTCGATCCGCTACGCCGAGGGCGTCGAGGCGCTCGCGCAGCTCCGTGCGGAGGGCCTGATCCGAGAGGTCGGCATCTCCAACGCCAACGTCGAGGAGATCGACGTGGCCCTCGACGTCCTGGGGGAGGGCAACCTGGCCGCGGTGCAGAACCAGTTCAGCCCCGTCTACTTCCACGCCAGCCGCGGCGAGCTCGACCACTGCGCCGCGGCCGACATCGCGTTCGTGCCGTGGAGCCCGCTCGGCGGCATCGGCTCGGGCGACACCGTGGCCCGCCGCTTCCCGGCGGTCACGCGCGTCGCGGCCGCGCACTCGGTGAGCCCGCAGCAGGTGGTGCTCGCCTGGGAGCTGACCCTGTCCGATCGGGTGATCCCCATTCCCGGCGCCTCCCGCCCGGAGTCGATCACCGACTCGAGCGGGGCGATGACGCTCGAGCTGGACGACGCCGAGCGCAAGGCGCTGCGATCGATCTTCGGCGAGGAGTCCGAGGACGCCGACGGCATCCAGTTCGACTGATCGCGCGCGGTCTCCAGCCGCGCCCGGCGGAGGGCCGCGCGGACGGCGACGCCGCCGGCCCAGGGGCCGACGGCGTCGCGATATTCCGATCTTCGGGATCAGCCCTCCGGGCTGTACCCCGGCCGGGCCCACGGCGGGGCCTGGCCCTGCCCCTGCTGGGGCGCCTGCTGGGCGCGGCGCTCGGCCTCGCGCGCCGCGGACTCGGCCCGGGCCCGATCGGCGGCCTGGCGGCGCTGGGCGTCCTCGCGACGCCGGCGGTCGACCTCGGCGCGCTCGGCCTCGTCACCGATCTTGTCCGCGTCGTGCGCGGCCTGGCCCTGCAGGATCGCATTGCGGATCTCGTCGCCCATCGCGCCCACCGTGCCCGGGTTCGAGGGCAGGTAGAGGACGTTGGAGCGGCCGTTGCGGGCCACGTCCTGCATCGTGTCGAAGTACTGGGTCATGAGCAGCAGCTGCTCGGCGCTGTTCTCGATGCCGACCTTCTTGAGCATCTCGTACTGCTCGGCGATACCCATCGCGATGGCCTTGCGCTGGGCGGCGACGCCCTCGCCCTGGAGCCGCTTGGACTCGGCCTCGGCCTCGGCCTGGGTGACGCGCTTGATCTTGTCGGCCTCGGCGAGGGACTGCGCGGCGACCCGGTCGCGCTGGGCCGCGTTGATGGAGTTCATCGAGTCGCGCACGCGCGAGTCCGGCGAGATGTCGGTGACGAGCGTGTTGACGATGTTGAAGCCGAACTCCTGCATGCGCGCCGAGAGGGTGTCCTCGACGTTGCGGGCGATGTCGTCCTTGGACTCGAACGCCTGGTCGAGGTTCAGCCCGGACAGCGCGCTGCGGACGGTGTCGAAGACGTAGGAGCGGATCTGCGCCTCGGGGTTGGACAGGCGGTAGTAGGCATCGACGACCTGCTCCTCCTTGATGACGTACTGCACCGCGACCGGCACCGTCACGAAGACGTTGTCCTTGGTCTTGGACTCGATGTTGACCTCGAGCTGCTGGATGCGCAGCGAGATCGGGCGAGTGGTGTTGTCGATGAACGGGACCTTCATGTTCAGCCCGGGCCGGGCGACCCGCGCGAACTTACCGAAGCGCTCGACGATCACGTTCTCCTGGGTGTGGACGGTGAACATGATGCTCGAGCGCAGACCGCCGAACAGCAGTCCGGCGATGATGGCGATGACGACGATGATGATGACGATCACGACGATGGCGACGATCGCACCTTCCATGCTTCCCCCTCGGGGTCGGGTGCACGCCCGGCGATCGGTCGACCGCCCCGGGCGGATGCGGGACACGTGTGATCCAGGCTACCAATCCCGGCGCAGCTCCCATGCCCCCGGGGCCGGGAAGAACAGCATCGTCGCCATTGGGCCCGTGGACGACCCGGGCCGGTCGCGCCGCGCCACGAGCAGCTCGGCGATACAGCCGTCGAGCGCGAGCACGAGCTCGTCCCGCTCGCCATCCACCGGGATCGGGAGGGTGCTCGTGCGGTCGCCGAAGACGGGACGGCCCGGCTCGGGACGGCCGTCCTCGTCAAGGGCGGGCAGCGCGCTCTCGGTGCGGCGCATGACGAGCGTGCCCTGCTCGGTCCGCTCGATGCGCAGCTCGGGGCGCTCGGAGGTCGCGAGCTCCCAGGCCGCGCCCACCGGGGGCAGGTCCAGGCGCAGCACGTGCACGCCCGCAGGATCGAGCACCGGGTCCGCGAGCGGGCGCGGTGCCGCGGGCAGCACGGGGGTCAGCACGAGGCGCCCTTCGCCCTCGGCGTCCGTCTCGATCGCGACCGAGCGGGCGAGGCCCATCGTGCCGCGCCATGGCCAGGTGGGGGCGTGATGGGCGTAGTCCCAGTTGCTCGCCCACGGCATCACGAGCGGTGCGCCGTCGACGCCCCAGAAGGACACGGCCGCGTAGTGGTCGGGCCCGTGGTCGAACGGCTGCGGAGCGGCGGTCGCGGCGAAGGAGGTCCCGTCGAACGTGCCCGGCACGCCCCAGGTGCCGCTGCCGCCGGCCGGGCCGTGGGGGTCGGTCGAGACGACCAGCAGCCAGGCGCCCTCCGGGTGCGCGGTGTCGAGCGGCACCAGGTCGGGGCACTCCCAGATCCCGTCGAGCCGGTCGTCGCGATAGGTCGAGGCGTGCTCCCAGTGCACGAGGTCGACCGAGGTGTGGAGGAGGACCTCGTGGTCCTGGGCCTCGACGGTCACCATGACCCATCTCCCGGTGGGCTCGTGGCGCAGCACCTGGGGGTCGCGGAAGTCGGTCGAGTCGCGGTCCAGGACGGGGTTTCCCGCGTACGG
>DAMDHZ010000029.1:13232-21920 GCA_032101665.1 Brachybacterium sp.
ACGGCACCCAGGTGGCGCCGTCGTCGGTCGAGACCGCGAGATTCTGCGTCTGCGGGCCGTGCTGCGCCGGGTCGCCCGTCGAGACGTTGCCCGTGTAGATCGCGACGAGCGGGCCGCGGTCACCGGCGGGGGCGAGGCCGCTCGTGTTCTCGGCATCGTCCACGACGCTGCCCGAGAAGATCGCCGTGCCGTCCTGCTCGGGGATCGCGACGCCGAGATCCGTCCATGCGAGCAGGTCGTCGCTCACGGCGTGGCGCCAGGACATATGGCCCCACGCCGAGCCGAGGGGATTGTTCTGGTAGAAGGCGTGCCAGCGGCCGTCGCGGCGGAACAACCCGTTGGGATCGTTCATCCAGGTGTCGACGGGGGTGAGGTGGACGGCAGGACGGGGAGGCGTCACGGGCGGGCTCTCCTGGGCGGGGGTGGGTGAGGGGCGATGACAGTGGAGGACGGCGGCATCTTCTGACGTGAGGCCGCGGAGCGCGGCCTCGGGAAGCGGCGCCGAGCTCAGGCGGCCGTTCGGGGAGGAGCCGAGGCGCCAGGTGGAGCCACGGATTCGCGGAGGACGGGCGGGCAGGGCACCGTCAGGATCCCCGTCGACGGCACGGTCTCGAGACCGAGCAGCGCACGGATTCCTCGCACCCCGAGCTCGTAGTGCGGGAGGGCGACGGTCGACAGTGGAGGCCGCAGGTGACCGGCGATGACCTCCTGGTTGTCGAAGCCGACGATCGACACCTGTTCCGGGATGCGCAGACCTCTCTCGCGTAGCGCATCGTAAAGGCCCATGGCAACCCGATCGTTGTGGCAGAAGACTCCGGTGGCTCCCCAGCGCACGACGGCCGGGGCCGCGGCGTACCCGCCCTCCTGCTCCGGGCGGGCGTCGAGCACGAGCAGGTCCGTCTCCTCGGCACCGGCCTCACGGAGCGCCGCGTGAAGGCCCGCCAAGCGTCCCTCCCGCGCGGGCGAGGGGGAGGTGGTGTTGATGAAGGCGAGACGACGATGGCCGGCCTTGAGGAGCATCCGCGCTGCCTCGAGGCCGCCGCCGAGCTCATCGGGGACCACCGCCGGTGCCGGCTCGCCCTCGGCGAAGCAGTTGACGAGCACGCGGTCGACGTCAGCGAGCCCCTCAGGCAGAAGCGTGCCACGGTGGTTCCACGTCGAGTAGAGGATCCCGCGGACGTTGTAAGCCCTCATCATGGCGATCGCCTGCGCCTCGACCTCCGCATTGCCCTCCGTGTTGGCGATCAGCAGGACGAAGCCGCGCTTCCAAGCCTCATCCTGGGCCCCATGGACTATCTGTCCTGCGAACGGCGTGGTCGCAATCGAGTCGGAGACGAGCCCGATGAGGTTGCTGCGGCCCTTCACGAGGTTCTTCGCGATCGGGTTGGGACGGTAGCCGAGCTCCTCGACGGCGGCCTCGACGCGCCCCCGGGCGTCGTCCCCGATGCGGGCATCGGGACTCTTGTTGACGACGTGGGAGACGGTCGAGATCGAGACACCGGCCCGCTCGGCCACCTGCTTCATCGTCACCCGGCGCGCGGGTGCCGCGCGAGACCCTCGCTCGCTCTCCTGGTGCACGCTCACCCCTTCGTCGACCCGCTCTCCAGACCGTAGATCATGGCCTTGCTCAGCACCAAGAAGATCAGCAGCAGGGGCGTGACCGTGATCGTGACCGCCGCGAAGGTGGCGGTCCAGTCGGTCTTGCCCATGGCGCCGATATAGTTCTGGAGCCCAAGGGGGATCGTCTTGAGCTCGTCGGTCAGCACGAACGTGTTCGCGAAGATGAACTCGTTCCAGATGAAGATCGCATTGACCATGACCACCGTGATGACGGTGTTGAGCGACATCGGCAACGTGATGCGCCAGAAGATCCGGTACGGCCCGGCGCCGTCGATGCTCGCGGCCTCGTAGATCTCCCGCGGGATGTACCCGAAGAACGACATGAACAGATAGAGCGCCATCGGCAGCGCGAACCCGGCGAGCGGGATGATCACGGCCTGGTAGGTGTCCAGGAGCGCGACGCGCGAGTAGTCGACGAACAGCGGGATCAGAGCGATCTGGACCGGGACCACGATCCCCATCAGGAACAGGCCCCGGACCAGGCGGCTGGCCCGGAAGTCCAGCACCTGGATGGCGTAGGCGCCCGTCATGCCGCACACGACGATCAGGAGGCAGGCGCCGCCTGTGATGATGATGCTGTTGAGGATGTTGTGCCCCAGGTGCCCTTCCGCGAGGGCGCGTGCGACGTTGTCGAGGGTGAAGGACGCGGGGAGGCTGAAGGGGTTGCGCGAAGCGAAGTCGTCGGCGTCGCGGACGCTCGTCAGGACCAGCCACACGAAGGGATACACCTGGATCACGAGGACCAGGCCGATCAGCGTGCGGTAGGCGACCTTGAGGGCGGTGACGGCGCGTGGGCGGCGGAGACGGCGGTCCCCGGGGGCCGTCTCGAGAGCGGTGGCGGTGGTCATCTCAGGACTCCTTCCTGCGCAGCAGGGCGAAGATGAGGCCGACGGCCACGAGGCACTCGACGACGATGAACACGGAGATCGCGCTCGCGTAGCCGTAGTTCGTGCTCGTGAACGCGGTCTTGTACATGTAGGTGGTGACGAGTTCCGAGGCATGCCCCGGACCGCCGTTGGTGAGCAGGTACGGCACGTCGAAACCCCGCAGCGCGTAGGTCGTGGCCATGATCGTGGTGGTGATCCAGACGGGCCGGATGTGCGGGAAGCGGATCTTCCAGAAGCACTCCCACGCGTTCGCGCCGTCCAGCCGTGCCGCCTCCTCCAGCTCGCGCGGAACCGACAGCAGGGCCGCGTAGAGGATGATCGTGTACAGGCCCAGGAATCTCCATCCCTCGGGAACCGAGACGGCGACCAGCACCGTGTGCAGGTCGGACAGCCACGGACGGGCCAGCCCATCCAGTCCGACGGCGGACAGGAGGGTGTTGACCAGCCCCATGGGCTCCGCTGAGTAGATGCGCTGGAACAGCAGGGCGATGGCCGTGGTCGAGATGACGGCCGGCAGCAGGTAGAGGACCTTGAGGACCTCGCGGCCTCGCGTGATCGTCAGCAGCAGGGAGGCGACGGCGAGTCCCCCACCGAGCTGGAGCACCAGACAGACGACGAGGTAGACGGCCTGGTTGGCGAAGGTCGACCAGAAGACGGGGTCGCCCAGCAGCAGCTGACGGTAGTTGTCCAGGCCGACGAACGACATGGGGGTGATCCCGTCCCAGCGGAAGAAGCTGAGGCCGAGCGACTGGACGATGGGGAGCAGGACGCCGCCGCCGAAGAGCAGCAGAGCGGGGAGCAGGAACAGGATCACGGACGTGCGTGAGCGGTGAGGGAGCATGGGCCCTTCTCTCGGTCGGGTGGGGCGGGGCGTGCTCGACGCCCAGCCGGGATCACGCGGAGAAGTACTCCTTTGCGTTCGCCGTCAGCGCGGCGTCCAGTGTCGAGATGAACTCGTCGACCCCGATCGAGCCCTGGACCAGGAGCACGAGGTTCTGCTGGAGGGTCGTGTTGGTCGTGGGGTCCAGCTGCGTGTCCCACGGCATGAGCACCGCGCTGCCGATCGAGTCCGCCTCGTCGACGAGCTCCTGATAGATCGGCAGGGCGCTGTCGGGGATCTGCGGCGCGATCGTCGTGGGACCGAGTAGACCCTGCTCGGCGTAGAGCTTCGGGTAGTTCTCGAGCACGTAGCGCAGAAAGTCCTTGACGAGCGGATCGAAGGTCTGAGCATTGACTGCGGCCCCGATCCCTGACGGCGCGGCGTACTCGTCGGCCGCCGTCGCTCCGCCGCTCACGACGGGCAGGGTGAAGTACCCGATCGCCTCCTGCATGGCCTCGGGCAGCTCCGTGGTCGCCAGGCTCGGCAGCTCCCAGGTGCCGATGTTGTAGATCGCGGCCCGGCCCGACGTGAACAGGTTCTGGGCGTCGGCGTAGCCCACCGAGGAGAAACCGTCCTGGAAGGCGCCGGCGGCGCCGAGATCGTGCAGCCACTGGATGCCCAGACGGCCCGCCTCATCGCCGAAGGACGCGTCGCCCTTCTTGAGCGCCCCGATGTAATCCGGCCCCGCGGTCCGGAAGGGATGGTAGGCCATGTACCGCTCGAGCGGCCACGCGTCCTGGCCGTCCAGGGCGATCGGCACGGTTCCGCCGCCCGCGAGCGTCGCGCACAGCTCGGGCATGTCGTCGAGGGACTGCGGCACGGAGACGCCGGCGGACTCGAAGAGCGCCTTGTTGTACCAGAACACCTCGAGCCCGTACTCGAGCGGCAGCATGTGCAGCGAGCCGTCGTCGAAGCGCTGGTAGTCGAGCGCCGACGGGCGGAACTGGTCGGTGATGCCGAAGTCGTCGAGCAGGGCGGCGACATCGATCATCCGGCCCTGGCGCGCGAGCTTCTGGGCGTAGGGCGTCGCGTCGGTGTCGAACAGCTCGGGAAGCTGGTTCGCGGTCGCGAGCGTCTGGTACTTCTGCAGGTAGCTGGGGCGGTCCGGGGTCGTGATGAGCTTGAGCGCGAATCCCGGATGGTCCTGGGCGTAGTCCTCGGCGATGCGCTGCATGACCGTGACCACGCCGCCGTTCGCCGGTCGTGAGAGCAGCCAGGAGATCTCGCGGGGCGTGATCTCACCGCTCACGTCGACTCCCTGGCTCGTCGCGGGGAGGGCGGACTTGCCGCCGCACGCCGCCACGGCGGGGGTGAGCGCGGCCGCGGCCGCCAGGGCGAGGAACTGTGAACGCTTCATGGTCTTTCTCCTATGAAAGAAGGATGTCAGGCGTGGTGGTCGGGTGCGTGATGCAGAGTGAGACGGTGGAGGTGGAGCGATCCATCGGTCACGAAGGCGCCGAGGCGGCCGGCCACGTGGTCGTGGATGCGGGTGGACAGGCAGACGCGCCGGTCGAACGAGACGACGAGGATGTCGTCCCACATGAGGACGTCGAGAGTGTGGGGGCGGTCGTCGTGATCCGGGAGGTCGAGCGGCCTCTCGAGCTCGATCGCGTGAGGGACATCGCCCGAGATCTGCCACTGCTCGGTGCCGGTCGTCGGTCGAGGCCAGCGATCGAGCACCATGCGTCGGCGTCGCGGCTCGATGCGCAGCGCGTAGCCGTTCTCGCCATCGCCCGAGCAGCGCAGCAGCAGTCCGTAGGCGGCCGTGTCGCGCGACGCCTCCAGCTCGACGTGGAGGCGGGCGTGGCGCGGGAGGTCGTGGTCGCCGACGACGGCCGCGTAGCCGTCGGGCGCCGTCACGGAGTCGGGGAGGGAGACGGGCACGGGCTCGGGGAACGCGGAGAGGGTCTCCTCCGGGATGCGGAAGTCGAGCGTGCCGTCGGCGCGGGGGACGGCCTCGAGCAGGGACATCGTGCCGGCCCACTGCCAGGGTCCTTCGTCCGTGTCGCCGGCCCGGCTCGCGATCCAGCCGATGAACACGCGCCGGCCGTGGACGTCGGCGGACTTGGCGGCGTAGAACGACCGGCCGTCGATCGTGTCGAGGGCGGGGGATGTCCACGGGCCCTCGGGGCTGCGCGACATCCGGTAGCGGGTCACGAAGGCGTCGGAGAACTCCGAGTGGACGAGGTACCACCAGTCGCCGATGCGGAAGATCTCGGGGCACTCGTGCGCGATCGCCTGGTGTGGGTCCCACAGCGGGGAGGCGGGCTGCCAGCGGGACAGGTCGGTGCTGGTCAGGCGCGCGATCAGGCCGCGCCGTCGGGAGGGCCCGTGGTCGTGCCGCGCGGCGAGGATCATCTGCCAGGGACTGTCCGGCGTCGTCCGGTACACGAAGGGGTCACGCCAGTCGGAGGTCTCGTACCCGTCGGTCGCGCCGAAGGTGTCGTCCGGGAGTTTGGTCCAGGTCTTGAGGTCGGAGCTGGTCGCGTGCATGACCATCTGGAGGGGGCGGCCGTCCTGGCCCGTCAGAGCCGGGTTCTGGCCCGTGTAGAAGAGGTGGTGGAGGCCTTCGTCGTCGCGGACGATGCTTCCGGTGTAGGCATTGAAGTCCGTCGCGTCGGGGCCGCCTCCGGCCAGCGCGACGCCACGGTCCTCGAACGTCACGAGGTCCTGCGTCGTGACCAGCGCCCAGGGCGTGCCGGGCTTGGGGGAGGTGCGGCTCTCGCGGAGGTAGTAGAGCCGGAGGGTGTCACCGTCCATGTAGGGGATGACGTCTCCCACCCAGTCAGGGGCGGGACGGAAGAAAGGGGAACTCTGCACGGCACGTCCTTGTGATCAATCGTTTGATCATCACGATAAAGCAGGGCGGCGAATTGGTCAAGCGTTTGATCAGGCTGCGTCGGGACCTATGAGCAGTAGGGCGGGCAGAGACGGCCCGCGCCCCGGGGAAAGGGGAAGGTCAGCAGACTGACGAGTGGCGCTGCCGCCGGCTCAGGCGGCGGGGAGCGCTCGCTCGATCCGCCGGGCGATACGCAGCGGCGGGATGGGGGGCGCGTAGCGACGGATCACCTGGCCGTCGGCACCCACCAGGAACTTCGTGAAGTTCCAGGCGATACGGCCGCCCATGATGCCAGCGCGCTGTGCGGCGAGCCACCGGAACAGGGGGTGGGCGCCGCGCCCGTTGACCTCGACCTTGGAGAACAGCGGGAAGGTGACGTCGTAGGAGGTCCGGCAGAACTCCTCGATCTCGTCCTCGGTGCCGGGCTCCTGGCTCAGGAACTGGTCGCACGGGAAGCCGAGCACCGTGAAGCCGCGGTCGCCGTATGCGAGCTGCAGGACCTGGAGATCCTCGTACTGGCTGCGGAAGTGGCAGCGGCTCGCGGTGTTGACGACGAGCGTGGCCTTCCCGCGGAAGTCGGCGAGATCGCGCCGGTCTCCCTGGATGTCGCGCGCGGAGAAGTCGAACAGGCTTCTCGGGCCGGGCGCGGCGTCCTCGCCGGCCCGCCCGACGCCCGGCGACCCGGCAGGCGTGGGCGGAGCGGGTGCGGTGCCGGTCAGGTCGGTGCGGATCAGGCCCTCCATGACGGTCACCTCCGGGACTGGTCGTCGGTGCTCGCGGGCACCGGCAAGGCTCGGCGCGGGGCCGAGGTCGGGCTGATGATCCCGGACCCGTGCGGCGGCCCGGCGAGGCCGCACGCTCATCGGTGCCCGGTCATCTCATGATACGGATCACGTTCCGCGCTGGGCAGGGACGCCCGTGACCGGCACCGGATCTTCACGAAACCATGACGAAGCGCTGACCATGCCCCGCCGGTGCCATCGATGACTCCGCCGGATCAGCGCAGGAAGGCGTCGACCTCGGCGCGGGTGGGCGCGGTCGCTCCGCCGTGTCGGGTCACCGAGATCGCGGCCGCGGCGTTGGCACGGGTCGCCGCGGTCTCCCAGTCCGCGCCGAGCGCCCGCTCCGCGACGAGCACCCCCGTATGGGCGTCGCCCGCGCCGTTGGTGTCGACAGGCACCCGGGGAAAGCCGGGGATCCGGGTGCCGCGGCCGTGGTGGGACACCGTGCAGCCGCGCTCGCCGTCACGCACCACCACGACGGCGCCGGGGCCGATGCGCCGGCGGATCGCCGCGGGCGTGTCCTGGAGGGCGTCGAGTCCCGTGAGCGCGCGGGCCTCGTCGGCGTTCGAGGTCCAGACCGTGGTGACGGCGAGCACGCGATCCTGCAGTTCGCGGGGGAAGCGGGCGAAGGGGGCGCCGGGATCGAACACGACCTCGACCCCGGGCGGAACCTCGGCGAGGAAGGCGAGCAGCGGTTCGCGGGTCGGCTCGAACAGGCTGTACCCCGAGACGCACACGAGATCGCCGGGCCGCGGATCCAGCCGCGCGAGGGAGGCGGCGCTGATGCGGCGCTCGGCGCCGTAGGTCGTGACGAAGGTGCGCTCGGCGGTCGGCTCGACGAGGACGACGCACACCCCGGTGTCCTGATCGGGGACGACGGCGTCGGTGAGCGCGACGCCCTCGGCCGCGAGGGTCTCGCGGACCAGCTCGCCGTGGGGCCCCGTGCCGTGGGCACCGCCGTGGACCGCCCGGGCGCCGGTGCGGGCGGCGGCCACGAGCACGTTGACGGCCCCGCCCGCGACGTGCCGCTGCGCGAGCGCGTTGACGTTGTCGCCGCGCTCGGGCAGCGCCGGCACATCGATCACCTGGTCCACGAGGGCCTGGGCGGTGTGCAGCACGCGCGGGGCGGAGGAGTCCATGGCGGACAGGCTACGCGTGAGCCGTCACAGCGCCGCCACGACCTCGACGGCCTGCCGGACGGCCCGTTCGGCATCCAGCTCGAGGGCCACGTCGGCACCGCCGATCACGTGCACGCGCGGAGCACGCGGCAGCGCCGCGAGAGCGTCGGCGAGCGTGCGCTCGCTGACCTGGCCGGCGCACACCACGACGGTGTCGACGGCCAGGACGCGGGCCTCACCCTCCTCGACGAGGTGGAGGCCCTCGGCGTCGATCCGCTCGTAGGCCACCCCGCGATGCTCGATCACGCCCGCCCGACGCAGCTCGGCGCGATGCACCCAGCCCGTCGTGCGGCCGAGGCCGGCACCGATCCGGGTGTCCTTGCGCTGGCACACGTGGACCTCGCGCACGCCGCCGGCATGCTCGCGCGGCGGGGCGATCACGCCGCCGCGCACCTCGGCCGGGTCCGCGACCCCCCAGTGCTCGGCCCATGCGGCCGGGTCGAGGGTGAGGGAGGGGGAGGGAGCCGTGAGGAATTCGGCGACGTCGACGCCGATGCCGCCC
>DAMDHZ010000029.1:21930-29475 GCA_032101665.1 Brachybacterium sp.
GCGTGCCCGGCGAGCAGATCGGCGTAGGACACGACATCCGGAGCGCCCGCAGGCCGTGGCGTCGCCGGGTCGAAGCCCGGCTCCGGCACGATCCGCGGGCGGACCCCGGTCGCGACGATCACGTCGTCGAAGGCCGCGAGGTCCTCGGCGGCGGGGCGGGTGCCCAGGCGCACGCCCACGCCGTGGGCGAGCAGCCGCGTGCGCCACGAGGCGATCGCGTCCGCGTAGTCCTCCTTGCCCGGGATGCGGGCGGCGTAGCGGAACTGGCCGCCGATCTCGTCCTCGGCCTCGAACAGGGTGGTCACGAAGCCGCGCACGGCGGCGCTGATGGCGGCCTCGAGCCCGGCAGGCCCCGCGCCCACCACCGCGACCCGGCGCCGCCGCAGGGAGGTGGTGGGCACGAGGCGCAGGTCGCCGTCCGTCTCGTGGCCCGCCCGCGGGTTCACGACGCAGCTCGCCCGCCGGCCGTCGAACACCCGGTCCAGGCAGGCCTGGTTGCACGCGATGCACGCGACCACCTCGGCGGCACGCCCGGCGGCGAGCTTGGCGGGGAGGGTGGGATCGGCCAGGAGCGGACGGGCCAGGGAGACGAGGTCGGCCTCGCCGCGTGCGAGCACGCCCTCGGCGACATCGGGGCTGTGGAGACGACCGGCGGCGACGACGGGCACGTCGACGGCCTCCCGGAGCCGCGCCGTGACGGGCGTGAAGGCGCCGTGCGGCACCGAGCTCGCGATCGTGGGGACGCGGGACTCGTGCCAGCCGATGCCCGTCGAGAGCACGTCGACCCCCGACCGCTCGAGCTCACGGGCGAGCGCGACGGTCTCGTCCCACATCTGCCCGTCCTCCACGAGGTCCAGCAGCGAGATCCGGAAGCTCAGGAGGCGGTCGGGGCCGAGCGCCTCGCGCACCGCCCGTGCGACAGCGAGGGGCATCGCGCGCCGCCCCGCGGCGTCGCGGCCGTAGCGGTCACGACGCCGATTGGTGCGCGGGGCGAGGAACTGGTTGAGCAGGTAACCCTCGCAGCCCATCAGCTCGATGCCGTCGTAGCCGGCCTCGGCCGCGAGCGCCGCTGAGCGGGCGAAGGCACCGATCGTGCGTCCGATCCCGCGCCGGGTCAGCCGGCGCGCCTGGACCGGCGAGATGGGGGCCCGCGTGCGCGACGCAGAGGCCGCGAGCCGATGGGCGGCGTAGCGCCCCGCGTGCAGCAGCTGCAGGAGCACGCGCGAGTCGGCCTCGTGGACGGCGTCGGTCACCTCACGATGGCGCCCCAGCACGGCCGCCGACGCGAGGGCGCCGTGCCGGGTCAGCCGACCCGTGCGGTCGGGCGCGTACCCGCCCGTGATGAGCAGCCCCGCCCCGCCGCGGGCGCGCTCTGAGAGGAACGCCGCGAGCTTCGCGACGTCCTCGGTGGAGTCCTCGAGGCCGGTGTGCATGGACCCCATCACGAGGCGGTTCGCGACGGTGAAGGGACCCAGGTCCAGCGGGGACAGGAGGCGGGCGTACGGCGCGCTGGCGGACATGCGTGCGATTGTGCCAGGGCGCGATCCTCGGGGCAGGGTCAAGCGGGTCGGGGGAGCGACGGGAAATTGTCTCGACGCCGCCACGCACGCCGTGGTCTGCTCGGGGCCATGAACCTGCATGTCCGCCCCGTCGACCCCGCCTCCGACGCCGACCTGACCCAGCTCGGCGCTCTCGCCGAGGCCTGCCAGAGGCACGACTACGGCGCCTCGGTGCGGCGTTCCCCGGCCCAGCGCCGCGTCGGCCTCGAGTCGACGCCCTACTGGGACGTGAGCTGCTGGGCGGCCTTCACCGAGACGATGGAGGGCGGCGAGGTGCTTGTCGGCATGGCCGATGCGATGGTCCCGCTCGCCGAGGACCTCGACCAGATCGCCGTCTCGATCGAGGTGCACCCGGCCCACCGGGGCCAGGGCGTCGGCACCACGCTCCTGGAGCAGGCGCTGGTGCCCGCGATCCGCGCCGCGCACCGCCCGCTCGTGACCGCCTACGGCTCGATCCCCACGGACGGCGAGGTCGACGACCCGTCCCTTCCCGCCAACCGGCTCGCCGCGCGCCTGGGGATGGAACGGCGCAACGTCGCCGTGTGCCGCGTGCTCGACCTGCCCGTCCCGCCCGCGCTGCTCGAGCGCCTGCAGACCGACGCGGCTGCCCGGATGGACGGCTACACGATCCTGACCTGGGAGGACGAGGTCCCCGCGGAGCATGTCGAGCGCTACGGCGCCCTCCTGCGCCAGCTCGAGATCGATGAGCCCGACGAGGACGTCGAGCACGAGGCGCCCGAGTACACGCCCGAGCGCATCCGCCTCATGGAGGAGCGGCGCCGCCGGGCGGGGACCCACGTGCTCGCGGCCGTCGCGGTCGCCCCCGACGGGAGCTTCGCCGGCAACTCCGAGATCGGCTTCGCGACCTCGCCCGGGACCGACCTCGGCTTCCAGGAGAACACCCTCGTGATGCCCGAGCACCGCGGCCACCGGCTCGGGCTCGCGCTCAAGGTCGCCAACCATCGCCGCCTGGCCGAGCGGGCTCCCGCCCTGCGTCGGCTCGTCACCTGGAACTCCCACGTGAACCCGTGGATGATCGCGATCAACGAGCGGCTCGGCTATCGCGTCGCCTTCCGCGAGATCGCCTACCAGGGACGCCACGACCTCGGCTGAGAGCGCGTGGAGACCGCGGCTCGTGCTTGCATGAGCCCATGACGAGCCGCCGACCCCGCGTGCGCCGCGCCGGGATCCCGGTGCGCGCCGGTCTCGGTGTCACCGTCGGGGTGTTCGCGACCGTTCTGGCGGCGGAGGCCGTCTCGGAGTGGGCGAGCCGTCACGACCTCGGTGATCGCGCCGACGTCGGCGTGGGTCTGGACGAGGCCGTCGTCGTGCTCGGCTACGGCAACCGCGGAGGCCGCGCCAACGCGATCAACCGTTGGCGCGTGCGCGTGGGTCTGCGCTCGCGCGACCCCGCGGCGGCCGACTCGACACTCGTGCTGTGCGGCGGCGCGGTGCACGGCGACATCTCCGAGGCGGAGCTGCTCGCACGCTATGCGCGCGACGAGCTCGGTGCGCCGGGTCCGTTCGTGCTCGAGGACACGAGCCGGACCACGTGGGAGAACATCGCCCATGTCGTCCCTGTGCTCGAGGGCGCCGACCGCATCGTCATCGCCTCGGACCCCCTGCACGCGCTGCGTGCCCGGCGTTACCTGCGCCAGCAGCGCCCGGACCTGGCCCGCCACCTCGCTCGCGCGGACGATCAGCGCCTCGGTGAGCAGTGCTGGCTCAAGCCCGTCGCCGTGGTGGTGGGCCTCGAGGCCCTGCGACGCGATGCCCGGGATCGCTTCGCGCAGCGCCGCGCGCGTGCTTCGATGGGGCGATGAGCGCAGAGCAGACCCCCGCCCTCGGCAGCCGCGACGACGACACCCGCGTCGTGAGCGCCTCCCGTCGCATCGACGCCCCCGCCGGCTTCATCTTCGAGCTGATCGCCGACCCCGCCCGCCAGGTCGAGTGGGACGGCAACGACAACCTCGCCGAGGCCGCCTCGGGTCAGCGCGTCCGCGGTGTGGGCGACGTGTTCCGGATGACCCTCACGGGCGACGGCGCCGTCCGCGACAACCACGTGGTCGAGTTCACCGAAGGGGAGCGCATCGCCTGGCTGCCGGCTCCCGAGGGTGAGCAGCCGCCCGGTCACCTGTGGCGCTGGGAGCTCGAGAGCGCCGACGAGGGCACCCTCGTGATCCACACCTACGACTGGACGGACCTGCACGACGAGTCGCGGCTCTCGCGCGCCCGCGCGACCACGCCCGAGAAGCTGAGGGCGTCGATCGACCGGCTCGCCGCCCTCGCCGAGCGGGAGGCCGCGCAGCCGTGAGCGCCCCCGGGGACCCCGAGGACGCCGTCGCCGAGGCGATCGCGCGAGGCGACTTCGACGGCCTCCCCGGCGCCGGCGCCCCGCTCGACCTGCCCACCGTCCACGACCCCGACTGGTGGATCAAGCAGCGCCTCGAACACGACGACATCGACCGCGATGCCCTCCTGCCCGTCGTGATCCTGCTGCGTCGCGAGCACGAGCAGCTCGGCGAGACGCTCGCCGCCCTCGACACCGAGGAGCAGGTGCGCGACGCCCTCGAGGACTTCAACGCCCGCGTCCTCGCCGACCGCGCCACGCACCCCCTGGCGCGCATGCTCGCCCCGACCGTCGACGTCGAGGCGCGTGTCGCGGCATGGCGGGCCGATCGCGCGACTCGCCCGGTGCCGCCGCCCGCCGTGCCCGCCTCGGAGCCCGCGCGCCGCCGCTGGTGGGAGAGGCTGCGGCGCCGCCCGTAGACTTCGGCCATGTCACGCCCCCGCCTCGTCGCCTCCGACCTGGACGGCACCCTGCTCGACACCTCCGGCGTGATCACCGAGCGCACCGCGCGCACCTGGCAGCGGCTGTGGGACGAGGGCATCGCCACCGTCCTGGTGACGGCCCGGCCGCCCCGCTGGGTGGACCATCTGGCCCGGATCACGGGCGACCACGGCGTCGTGATCTGTGCGAACGGCGCCTTCGTGTACGACGCCGCCCATCAGCAGATCCGGGAGAACCACGGGCTGTCGGCCGACCTCCTGCACGAGCTCCTGGCCGACCTGCGCACGATCGACGGGATCGCCTTCTCGGCCGAGCTCGCAGGCGGCTTCCACCGCGAGACCGCCTATCCCGGCGGCACCCCCGAGGGGATGCCGGAGATCGGCCACGAGAGCGTCGGATCCCTCGAGGCCATCGACGAGCCGGTCGGCAAGCTGCTCGCGGTCTCCGAGACCCTCGAGCCCCGTCGCTTCCTCACCGCCGTCACCGAGATCATCGGGGACCGCGCGCTGCTGTCGACGTCGTGCGAGGGCGGTCTCGCCGAGATCGGCCCGGCGGGCGTCACCAAGGCACGCGCGCTGGCCTCCTGGAGCGAGGGGCTCGGCATCGCCGGCGCGGACGTGTGGGCCTTCGGCGACATGCCCAACGACATCCCCATGCTCACGTGGGCCGGGACCGGCTGGGCCGTCGCGGGCGCCCATCCCGACGTGCTCGCGATCGCGGACCGCACGTGCGGCCCCAACTCGGCCGACGGGGTCGCCGCGGCCCTCGAGGCCATGCTGGCCGCTCGCGAGGGCGAGCGGTGACGGCCCCTGCCGTCCGCGGGCAGGGACGCAACGGCCGCCTGACCGGGGTCCAGCTGCTGTTGGCCCTGGTCGTCTTCGCCGTGGCCGAGCTGGTGTGGACCGTGCTGGCGATCGTCCTCACCCTCGTGGTCGACCCCGGCGCCCTCGGGCTCGACGGCACGGCTCCCGCGCAGGGCGCTCTCCCCCTGTCCGGTGGGGCGTACCTCGTCGGGGCGGTGCTCGCGGGCGCCCTCGCCGTGGGCGGGCACCTGCTGATCGTGGGGCCGCTCGGACGTCGGCCGGGGCTGGCCGTGCGCGGCCGCGGCGTGCTCGCGGAACTCGCCGTCGGACTGGTGATCGGCGCGGGCCTCATCTCCCTGTCGACGGGGCTGATCGCGGTGCTCGGCGGCTACCGGGTCACGGGGATCGACCCCCACGCAGAGCTCCTGGGGCCGCTCGCGATCGGCGTCGGCGCTGCGTTCGTGGAGGAGGTCTTCTTCCGCGGCGCCGTGCTGCGGCTGCTCGACGGCTGGCTGGGCAGCGGCCCGGCCGTCGCCATCAGCGCGATCCTGTTCGGCGCCGTGCACCTGACCAACCCCGGAGCCGGGCCGTGGGGCGCCCTCGCGATCGCGGTCGAGGCGGCGATCCTGCTCGCCGGGGCCTACCTGCTCACGCGGCGCCTGTGGCTCGCGATCGGCCTGCACCTCGCCTGGAACACGGTCCAGGCCGGGCTGTTCTCGTGGAGCGTGTCGGGCACCGGGGAGCAGCACGGGCTGCTGCAGGCCGAGACGAGCGGCCCGGCATGGCTCACGGGCGGAGAGATGGGGATCGAGGGCTCGATCGTGACCGTGCTCGTCGGCCTCGTCGCCGGGATCGTCATGCTCGTCCTCGCACACCGGCGCGGCCACCTGCTCCCGCGCGAGCGCCGCGCCGATCGTGCCTGAGGCGGGACCTCAGCCCTGACCCCACGTGTCGTGGGAGGCGCCCACGCGCTCGACGCTCGAATGGACATCGGCGAAGCACTCGCTGCCCGAGCGCCACACCCGCACCGTGCCGTCGCCGAGTCCCTCGAGGCGCGCCACCTCGGCGCCCTCGGGATGATGCAGCGGCGGGTGCAGACGCACCGAGCCGTGCGTGAACTCGAGGCGGATACCCACGCCCGTCAGCTCGTGCGTGGACTCGACGTGCTGGGTGATGAGCCCGCGCAGGAGACCCGCCCACCGCTCGTCGGACGACGCCACGACCCTGCCGTCGACGGTCACCGTCGGCAGCACCGTGCACGTCAGCTGGGGGCCGTCGAGGCCGCCGGAGGTGGTCAAGCGCAGACGGACCTGATGCAGCACGAAATCGACCTCGTGCAGGCGATAGCCCTCGAGGCGGCTCACGAGGGACTCGGGAGCGACGGTCATGGTGGCACCCCTTTCCGTGTCGTCCCGGCACGCGGGACTCTTGGGGCGAAGCGTAGTCGCCTCGTCGCCGGGCGTCTCGGGCGTGTGTGCTCGGCGAGACCGCTGCTCACGCACCGAGCAGGTCCCGCAGGTCATCGGCGGTCAGCGCCGCGGCGAAGGCACGGTCGTCGTCGGTGAGTGACGTGAACAGGGCGCGCTTGCGCTCCTGGAGCGCGAGCACCTTCTCCTCGATCGTGTCCTCCGCGACCATCCGGTACACCATCACGCTGCGGTCCTGGCCGATGCGGTGGACGCGGTCGACGGCCTGCGCCTCGGCCGCCGGGTTCCACCACGGGTCCAGCAGGAACACGTAGTCGGCCTCCGTGAGGGTGAGCCCGAACCCGCCCGCCTTGAGGCTGATGAGGAACACGGGCGCATCGCCCGTGCGGAAGGACTCCACCACGCGCGCCCTATCCGCGGTGGCCCCGTCGAGATAGGCGTGCGCGATGCCGCGCTCGTCCAGGCGCTCGGCGACGCGGGTCAGGTGCGAGGTGAACTGGCTGAAGACGAGCACGCGATGATGCTCGGCGAGCACCTCGTCGAGGTTCTCGAGCAGGGCCTCGAGCTTCGAGGAGGCCACGCCCGCGTGCTCGGCGTCGACGATCGCGGGATCGAGCGCGAGCATGCGCAGCAGGGTCAGGGAGCGGAAGACGATGAAGCGGTGGCGGTCGATGTCCCCCGCGAGCCCGAGCAGCTTCTGGCGCTCGCGCTGCAGCACCCGGTCGTACAGCCGGCGATGCGGCCCCGCGAGCGGGACCCGCAGCACCTGCTCCTGCTTGGCGGGCAGCTCCGGGGCCACGAGATCCTTGGTGCGGCGCAGCACGAACGGGCGGATCCTGCGCCGCAGCCGGGCCATGCGCTGAGCGGCGCGGGCGGTGCCGCTCTCGGAGGGATCGGGGCTCTCGATCGGCTTGACGTACTCCTCGCGGAAGGCCCGCAGGGAGGGGAAGAGGCCCGGCGCGGTG
>DAMDHZ010000029.1:29485-29917 GCA_032101665.1 Brachybacterium sp.
CGCCCACAGGTCGGTGAGCGAGTTCTCCATGGGAGTGCCGGTGATCGCGAGTCGGAACGGCGCGCGCACGGACCGCGCCGCCTGGTGTGCGCGCGAGGCGCGATTCTTGACGAACTGCGCCTCGTCGAGCACGAGCCCTGACCAGTCGCACGCGGTGACCTGTGCTTCGTCCAGGCGCAGGATCGCATAGCTCGTGACGACGAGGTCGGCGCCCCGCGCGGCCTCGGCGACCGACGTCCGGCGCTTCTTCGTCGTCTCGCCGAGCACGCGCACCTCGAGGCCCGGCGTGAAGCGCTCGGCCTCGGAGCGCCACACGGCGAGCACCGAGGACGGTGCGACCACGAGGAACGGGGGAGCATCGGGCGCCCGGGAGCGCTCGCGCGTCATGAGCGCGAGGGCCTGCACGGTCTTGCCCAGTCCCATGTCGTCGGC
>DAMDHZ010000030.1:0-16302 GCA_032101665.1 Brachybacterium sp.
CGGTGCCGCCCATCACCCCGGTGGGGATGGGGACGGCAACGCGAGGGGTGGAGCTCGCGACGATGGAGGACCTCGATGAGTCTCAGGTGGCGGCATGGACGAGGCAGGTCACGTCCGTCCCTGGCGTCGGTCGTCAGAGACGCTGACCTCAGGACGTGCGGAGGATTGGAGGTCTGTGGCTGCTACGTCGCAGCGGCGGTGCGGCGAGGCGGCTGGAACGTCCTCGGTGGTGCTTCGCTCCGCACCGCCGCTTGCTTCCCGCGGACGATGCGCGGGTTCGGCCGGTCCGCGGTGCTTAGCATGAGGGCATGGCTGAGCTGATCCTGATCGTGGGCCACGTCGGTGCCGGGAAGTCGACCAGGGCGAAGGAGCTCGCGACGGCGATGAACGCGGTGCGGTTGAGCCCTGACGAGTGGATGGCTCCGCTGTTCCAGCACTCCGACCCCGATGGGATGCGCGATGTCGTCGAGGGGCGCTTGATCTGGACGGCGGTCGAGATCCTGCGCACGGGCTCGTCGGTGATCCTCGACTTCGGGTTCTGGGGGCGCGACGAGCGCGCCTCGCTGAGCTGGCTCGCGGGCACGGTCGGGGCCTCGGCGCGGACCGAGTGGCTGCCCGTCGATCGGGAGACGCAGGCCGAGCGCGTGGCCACGCGCTGGCGGGAGACGCCGGAGCAGACCTGGCAGGTCACCCAGGCCGAGCTCGACGAGTGGCGCGCCCTGCTCCAGGAGCCCGATGCGGAGGAGCTGGAGGGGGTCTACACCATGCCGGCTCCCGCGGGAGACGGATGGCGGGGCTGGATCGCCGAGCGCTGGCCCACCGCGCTGGGCACCTCGTGACGGTCGGCTACTGCCGGGAGCTATGACCACAGCGACGGACGCCGGTTCCGCGGATGCGTCCCGCCGTTCCCGGCACGGGCTTTCCGTGCCAGTCTCGGGACATGCACGAACTCATCGTCCTCGGCACCGCCTCCCAGGTGCCCACCCGGGAACGGAACCACAACGGATACCTGCTGCTGTGGGACGACGACGGACTGCTGTTCGACCCCGGCGAGGGCACGCAGCGCCAGATGACCCGCGCCGGGGTCTCCGCCGGCCGGATCACTCGCATCTGCCTGACGCATGTCCACGGCGACCACTGCTACGGACTGCCCGGTGTGCTCTCCCGCCTGGCTCTGGACCGGGTCGAGCACCCCGTCCACCTGCACTTCCCGGTCGGCGGTGAGGAGACGGTGCGGGCGCTGGTCTCGATCGCTTCAGCCGATATCGACCTGCGTCTGCATCCCCACGAGGCCGCGGGGGAGGTGGCCCCCGGTCTCGAGGTGCGTCCCCTGCGTCATCGGATCGACGCGTTCGGGTACCGGCTCCGCGAGCCGGACGGACGCACGCTGGTGCCGGAGCTGCTGGATCGTGCGGGAATCCGCGGGCCCGAGGTGGGTCGCCTGCAGCGCGAGGGGGGACTGCGCGGCATCGGCCTGACGGAGGTCAGCGTGCCCCGGCCCGGCCAGTCGTTCGCATTCGTGATGGACACCGCTCCGTGTCCGGGGGCCGAGGAGCTCGCCGCAGGAGCAGACCTGCTGGTCGCCGAGTCGACCTTCGCCGACGCCGAGGCGGACCTCGCGCGCGACTACCGGCATCTGACGGCCGGCCAGGCCGGCGAGTTGGCGGCGCGCGGTTCGGTGCGGACCCTGGTGCTCACCCACTTCTCCTCGCGGTACCGCGACGCCGAGCCGCTGCGGCTCGAGGCGCAGGCACGGTGCCCGGACACCGAGGTCATCGCCGCCCGGGACCTGGACCGGATCGGACTGCCGAAGCGACGACCGGAGCTGACCGGGACACCGGACGCGAGAGATGCGGGAGCGGTGGAACGGTCGCCCGCTGAGTTGCCGGCACCGGTCAGGCGGTCGTGAAGTCCATCCACGTCAGCAGGCGCGACACCACCGAGGCGTTCTCGCCGACGATCAGGTTCTGACCGGCGTCGATCATCTTGTCGAAGTGTTCGTCCATGGCGCGCTCAGCCGCGCGGGGATCGTGGGCGGCGATGGCCTCGGCGATCTCGCGGTGCTCCTCGACCACGTGCTGGAGGTGCTCGGGCGAGCCCAGCACGATGTCAAGGACGGACTCGACCCGGTCCAGGTGCGGTGCGAGGACGAGTCCGGTGAGCGTCTTGAGCATCCGATTGGGTGCGATCGCGGCGATCCTGCGGTGGAGCATGAGACCGGGCTGGCCCGCCATGTCAGGTGTGCCGATCGCTGAGCGGTGCTGGGCGACCAGGTCCTCCAGGGCCCGGATGTCGTCCGCACCGGCGTGGACGGCCGCGTCGGCGGCAGCGGCGCTCTCGACGGCCTTGCGCGCATGCAGCAGGTCGAGCAGATCCTGCACGTCGCGCACGTCCACGGCCAGTCCGAGGTTCGCACTGGTGCGGCTCGACAGCTCCAGCTCCGCCTGGCGCCTCTGCCCCTCGGGTGACAACACCCTGCCCTTTCCCCCCAGGGAGCGGCTCCAGCCCCGTTCGTCGAGCTCGCGCAGACGCCGCGACACGGAGGACTCGCTCACGTCGATGCCCCTCTCAGCGAGGCCGGCGCGCGCCGCACGGGTGCCCACCGGGCCGGGGTGGCCCGCCAGCACACCCAGCAGTGCGCGCAGGACCTCTTCACGGTCAGCAGTCATGAACGTCCCTCCCAGTACAGTCAGAATGACAGAGGTCTGTCACCGATCATCATGCTAGACGGGCGCGTCCATCGGCGCCACTCGCTGCGCACCCGCTCGTGCTCGGAGATTCGCGGGCTTCAAGCGCTTGACAGTGCGGTGAATCACTGTCATCTTTGATGCACGCCGGTCAGTCTTGACGGCGTACGCCCCTGAAGGCACGTCCGGACGGCTTCTCCGCCCGACCGTACGTGCCGATCCAACGAGTTCCGTCGGGCAGGCCGGCGGATCCGGCCAGGCCGATGGTGCCCCGACGGATCCCGACACCGCACACCCTCAAGGGAATCCGAGCCGGAGCTCCCCGATCGAAAGAAGAACCGATGCGACCACGCGACTTCGTCGGCTACTCCCACACTCCGCCGCACGCCCACTGGCCGAGCGACGCCCGGGTCGCCGTGCAGTTCGTGCTCAACTACGAGGAGGGAGGTGAGCGCTCCGTGCTGCTGGGCGACGGGGAGTCCGAGGCCTTCCTCACCGAGGAGCCGACGAAGGAGATCGCCCACCTGAGGAACCTGAACGTGGAGTCGCAGTACGAGTACGGTTCCCGCGCCGGTTTCTGGCGGCTGCACCGCGCTTTCACGGAGCGGGACATCCCCGTCACCGTGTTCGGGATCTCCGAGGCCCTGGCTCGCAACCC
This sequence comes from Brachybacterium sp., assembly GCA_032101665.1. Taxonomy (GTDB): domain Bacteria; phylum Actinomycetota; class Actinomycetes; order Actinomycetales; family Dermabacteraceae; genus Brachybacterium. Next base: position 3,346 of record DAMDHZ010000030.1, read on the forward strand.
CGAGGCGGTCTCGGCGATGCAGGAGGCCGACTGGGAGATCGCCTCCCATGGTCTGCGCTGGATCAACTACGCGGAGATGAGCGAGCAGGACGAGCGCTCCCACATCGCTCGCGCCATCGAGCTGCACGAACGTGTCACCGGCGCCCGGCCCGTCTCCTGGTACACGGGACGCATGTCACCCCACACCCGGCGCCTGCTCGTCGAGGCCGGCGGTTTCCGCTACGACTCCGACTCCTTCGCCGACGACCTGCCCTACTTCGAGGACGTCGACGGGCACCAGCACCTCGTCGTGCCGTACACCCTGGACAACAACGACGGGCGCTACGTCAACGGCTACGGGTTCCAGTCCGAGAGCTTCTCCGCCTACCTGACGCAGGCCTTCGATCTGCTCCATGCCGAGGGCGCCGACCGCCCGAAGATGATGAGCATCGGCCTGCACAACCGGCTCAGCGGCCGGCCCGGCCGTGCCGCCGACCTGCTGCGCTTCCTCGATCACGTCACGGCGAAGGACGACGTGTGGATCACGCGCCGGATCGACATCGCCGACCACTGGCACGCCACCCAGTCCCCCGCCTGATCACACCATCCACCCACCAGCCCGAGCACGAAGAGGTAGCGAGGCATGACTCAGGAAACGACTCCCCGGACCACCTGGTCCACCCTGCCCAACTGGGATTTCCGGATGTTCCCCCGGGACACGCGCACGATCATCACGTGCGTGTTCCTGGGGCTCAGCATGGCCGTGATCCTGCAGATCACCGAGCGCATCGACTTGGCGCTGACCGGAGGCAGCATCCCCCTCATCTCCGCCATCGTGGTGTGCGCGATCTGGGTGCCGTCTGCCACGTTCTTCGGGTTGACCGGCGCGCTCATCACCGCCTGGATCAACCCGATCATCTCCAACCTGACCGCCTCGCAACCGATGGCACCCTTCCTGTTCCTCACCAACGCGGCGCACACGGTGCCGGTCGCGCTGCTGGTCTGGCTGCTCAAGCCCCGCAAGCGCGGGCTGAAGCTGTGGGAGGTCGTCCTGATCGGGCAGATCGGCGGGCTCGGCGATGCCTTCATGTTCGGCATCGGCAATCGCGTCATCCTGCACCTGCCGTGGAACTTCATCACCGTGCAGATCCTGGTGGTCCAGCCGTGCTACCTGGTGGGCAGCTTCATCACCTACGGCATCATGCGCCGTCTGCTGAAGACCGGGCTCATCGCCCAGCGCCGATCCGGCTCCTCCGCCGCCGCGATCTGACCCGCCAGGGAGGACACTCCATGCTCTACCGCCCCGGACATACCTTTCTGCACCGCGCCGATCCACGGGTCAAGATCGTCGTCATCCTGGCCGTGCTGGTGCTCGCCCTGACGACCACCCGGCTGGACGTGCTCGTCCTGCTGACGGCGATCATCATGGCCGGTCTGGCCGTGCTGGCCGGCCTCACGCCGCGCCACTACTGGAAAGCCCTCACCCTGGTGGTCCCGCTTATCGTGCTGCTGACCCTGTTGCAGGGCATCGTGCAGCAGGGCCCGTCGCTGCTGTCGATCGGCCCGGTCGACATCTCCCGGGCCGGCATCCTGCTCGGGCTCGGCATCGGGATGCGCCTGATGGCGATGGGCATCTGCTTCTACGGGTTCTCCGTCACCACCGGTCCGTCGGACATCTCCCTCGCGCTGAACCGGATGGGCGTGCCCTACAAGTTCGCGTATCTCACCAGCTTCGCGTTCCGGTTCCTGCCGCTCATGCAGGACGAGGCCCGGACGCTGCTCATGGCCATGGCGGTACGGGGGTCCTCGGAGACCAGCTCGCCCAACCCGTTCCGGCGCGGCCGGGCCATCGTCCGGATGCTGTTCCCGATGCTGGTGGGATCGATCAAGCGCAGCGGCGAGATCGCCCTGTCGATGGAGCTGCGCGGCTACGGACTCCCCGGGCCCCGCTCGTTCTACCGGACGCTCCGCTTCCGCCGTGCCGACGCGCTCTTCCTCGTCTCGTTCGCCGTGCTGGCGGCCGGCCTGGTGATCTTCCAGCAGCAGGTGCCCAGCCTCCTCCTCCACGCCCAGGAGCAGTCATGACACACGAAGACCCGGTGATCGTCGTCGACGATCTGACCCTGCGGTACCACGACGCCGAACGGCGCGCCCTGGACGGCGTGACCTTCACCGCCGACCGCGGGGAGGTGCTGGGTGTCCTCGGATCCACCGGGGCCGGCAAGTCCACCCTGCTCAAGACGCTCGCAGGCGTGATCCCTCACCATGAGCACGACTCCGACCACCGGGGCAGGATCCGTCTGCTGGGACGGGACCTCGACGACTACGCGAACCTCGCCGAGATCTCCGGGCACGTGGGGCTGGTCCTGCAGGACCCCGAGGTCCAGCTCGTCAACACGGTCGTCCGCGAGGAACTCGCCTGGGGCATGGAGAACCGCAACATCCCGGTGGACGAGATCCACCGGCGGATGCAGCGCGCCGCGCAGCTGTTCGGCATCGAGAACCTGCTGGACCGCTTCACGCACGCCCTGTCCGGCGGCGAGAAGCAGCGCGTCGTGGTCGCATCGATCTACTGCCTGAACCCGTCGATCATGCTCCTGGACGAGCCCACCTCGGAGTTGGATCCTGCGGGCACCGAGAGCGTCATGGAGGCCATCCGGGTGCTGGCCCAGGAGGGGGTGACGGTCGTGGTGGTCGAGCACAAGGTCGAGGAGCTGGCGGTCTACGCCGACCGCCTCATGGTCCTCGACGCAGGCGCCGTGGTCGACATCGGGACCCCGCGCGAGATCTTCACCCGCGGTCGTGCACCCTATCGACCGCAGGTGCTGGACATCGCCCGCGGTCTCCAGGAGCGCGGCGTCTGGCCTGAGGAGAGGCTCCCCCTCAGCGTCGACGAGGCCGTCACGACATGGGACCGAGCAGCGGCCCCGCATTCCCGGCACATCCAGGAGGTCACCCTGTGAACCGTGAGAGCGTCATCGAGCTGCACGACGTCGAGCACGAGTACGGAGGCGCCGTGATGGCGCTCGCCGGTGTGGACCTGACCGTCGCCCGCGGCGAGTTCGTCGCGATCATCGGCAAGAACGGCTCGGGCAAGACCACGCTGTCCAAGCACATCAACGGACTGCTCAAGCCGAGCAACAAGCGCGGGCGGGTGCTCGTGCGGGGCCGCGACGGGGAGCTGTTCAGCACTCGCGGGGTCCCTCTGCACCGGTTCGCCTCCACGGTCGGCTACGTGTTCCAGAACCCCGACCGGCAGATCTTCCACGATTCCTGCCACGACGAGCTCGAGTTCGGGCTGCGAAACCTCGGCGTCCCCGCCGAGGAGATCGACATCCGGGTCCACGAGACCCTCGGCCTGGTCGGTCTCGCCGGCAAGGAGGACGTCAACCCCGTCCACCTCAGCCGGGGGGAGCGGCAGCGCCTGGCCATCGCCTCGGTGCTGGCCATGCGGCCGGCGGTCGCCGTGATCGACGAGCCCACCACGGGGCAGGACCCGGACGAGGCACGGGTCATCCTCGACTCGCTCGCCCGGCACAACGCCGACGGCAGCACCGTCGTGATCATCTCCCACGACATGGCGTTGGTCGCGGACTACGCCTCCCGCGTGGTCGCCATGCGTGAGGGGCGCGTGCTCGCGGACGGGACCCCGCACGAGGTGTTCAGCCGGCCCGACGTGCTCGCGGAGACCAACATCCGTCCCCCGCAGGCGGCCGTCCTCGCCGCCCGTCTCGGCATCCGCAACGTGCTCACCACGCGTGAGGCCGTCGACGCCCTGGCCGCCTCCGCGGCCCGATCATCGGCCGCCGCACGTTCCTGATCCCATCCCTCCTGGAAGGACATCCATGCAGGTCTTCATCACCGGTGCACGCGGATTCGTCATGAGCGTCACCCTGCAGAGGCTGCTCGCCGATCCCGACGTCCGTGTCGTCGCCGCCGACCTGGCAGCTCCGGACGACGTGCTGCGCGAGACGCTCGCCGATGTCGCGGACCGCGTCGACTTCCTCACCCTCGACGTCCGCGATGCGGATGCGGTGGACGCGGCGGTGCAAGATGCGGCCCCCGACGTGATCGTGCACGGCGCCACCGTGACGCAGGTGCCCGCATGGGAGCACGACAAGCCCACCTGGTACGTCGACGTCAACGTCATGGGGACGACGCACGTGCTCGACGCCGCCCGTCGCTGCCCCTCGGTGCAGCGGGTGGTCCTGGCCTCGAGCGCCGCGGTGTACGGGGCCGGGACCGACGATCCGGGACCACTGGCCGAGGACGCCCCACTCCTGCCGGACGAGATGTACGGCATCACCAAGGTCGCCGGCGAGGCGATCGCCCGGCGGTTCGCCGCCCTCTACGACCTCGACATCCCCATCGTGCGCTTCACCAAGGTGTTCGGGCCGATGGAACGGCCCAGCTCCGCCCGGGCCGCGATGTCGCTGCCGTACCACCTCGCGGCGGCGCTCAGCACCGGCACGCCCTGCCGGGTCACGCCGCGCACCCTCGATGCCGCCGGCGATTGGATCAGCGCGGTCGACGTCGCCGAGGCGATCACCGCTCTGTGCCGCAGCGCGCAGCCCCACACCCGCGCGTACCACCTCGCGAGCGGGATCTCGACCTCCGTTCGTGAGCTCCTCGCGTTGTTCGGCGCCGAGGTGACCACGACGGACCCCGAGGACGCCGACATCGACATGGATCCCGTCCTGAGGTACGGCAAGAACGCCGTCTACTCGGTGCGGCGCGCCGAGGCAGAACTCGGGTGGCGACCGCGCCCGCTGGCCGACCAAGTGGCCGAGTACGTGCGCTGGGCCCGCGCCCGGCCCGAGATCTTCACGGCACCCCACAACGACTGAGATGCAGCCACCGGATCGACATGACCGAACGACAGGAGCAGACGACACCATGAATGCCCGCGGAACCCTGACCGCCGCCACCGTCCTCACCCGCCCCGCTGCTCCGAAATACCAGGACCGACACCGCATGTGGCAGGGCATCCCCTCGATCGAGCGGACCCCCGGCGGCCGTCTCTACGCGAACTGGTACACCGGGATGGAGACGGAGACCGGCGGCAACTTCGTGGTCGTCAGCACCAGCGACGACGACGGCGAGACCTGGCGCAGCGTCGAGTTCGTCGTCGAGCACGACGATCCCGAGGTGCGCTGCTACGACCCCTGCCTGTGGACCGACCCCCGAGGGCGCCTCTGGCTCACCTGGAACCAGAGCCGGGACTTCTTCGACGGGCGCATCGGCGTCTGGGCCGCGATCAGCGAGAACCCGGACGACGAGACTCCCACCTGGTCTGCACCCCGCCGCATCGCCAACGGGATCATGATGAACAAGCCGATCGCGACCAGCCAGGGCGACTGGCTGTTCCCGTGCGCCATCTGGTCGGACCATCCGCCCACCGAGGACCACCCCGAGATGGCCGATGAGCGCTTCTCCAACGTGTACGCGAGCACGGACGAGGGCTGCACCGTCGCCTACCGCGGGGCCGCCGACGTGCCGAACCGCCAGTTCGACGAGCACATGCTCGTCGAGAAGCGGGACGGCACCCTGTGGATGCTGGTGCGCTGCTACGACGGCATCGGTGAGGCATTCTCGACGGACGGCGGCCGTACATGGTCGCCGGGCCGGAAGAGCAGCATCGAGGGCCCCTGCTCTCGCTTCCACATCCGGCGCCTGGCCTCCGGCCGTCTGCTGATGATCAACCACGACAGCGCCGGTGCGCATCTGACCCGCGCGGAGGTCGCGGCCCAGGGCAACGTCAAGGTGTGGAAGGGACGCAGTCACCTCACTGCCTTCCTCAGTGACGACGACGGGCAGACCTGGCCGCACCGGCTGCTGCTGGACGAACGCGACGAGGTGTCCTACCCGGACGTCGCCGAGGGCGAGGATGGACAGCTCTTCGTCATCTACGACTGGGAGCGCATGAGCGAACGGCAGATCCTCATGGCTCGCTTCACCGAGCGGGACGTGCTGCGCGGATCCGTGGAGGATCCCCGGTCGCGCCTGCAGGTGCTGGTCAACCTGGCAGAGGCGCTCCCGGAGCCCGCGGAGGCGGCCGCTGCGGTCTGACGGGTCGTCGGTACACGCACGGAGCACGGAGTCCGCGAGCGGCTCGACGCCGTGTCGATCTGCGCCGGACCGAAGCGGATGCGGATCTGCTCGCAGTCGGGCGCCTCACGCCGTGATGTTGGCGCTGTCGCCTCCGGTGGCCGCGAAGCTCGTGCCGCTGATTATCCTCGCCTCCTCGGACGCGAGGAACACGACGAGCGGCGCGACGTCCTCGGGCTCGACCCACGGGACCCTGAGGGGGAGCTTGGCGCGCTGGGAGTCGGCCGCTGTCTGCTCGTCCTGCTCGAGATCGCCGCTCGGCTCGTTGCCACCGGTGCGGATCATCTGGGCGTAGCGGTCCTCGTGCCGGGTCAGGGCGGTGTTGATGAGCCCCGGGATCACGGCGTTGACGGTGATGCCGTGCTTGCCCAGGTCCAGCGCGGCCGACTTCATCAGCCCGATCAGTCCCGACTTGGAGGCGGAGTATCCGGAGCCGTCGAGCGTGCCGTGCTGACCCTGGGTCGACGAGGTGACGATGATCCGCCCACCGCCGCGTTCGACGAGAAGAGGGGCGGCGACCCGGAGGACGTTGGCCGTCCCGGTGAGGTTGATGTCGATCTGGTCGTCCCAGAGCTCGTCGCTCATGTCCAGCAGCGAGGCGAATCCCTGGATCCCGGCGTTGGCGAAGACCGCGTCGATGCCGCCGAAGTGCTCGACGACCTCGGCGAAGCCGGCCTTGACCGCCGCCCTGTCGCGCTGGTCGAAGACGACCGGCAGCCATTCGGCCCCGGCCTGCTCGACGAGCCGCCCGGTCTCGGCGAGGTCCTCCGGGCTCGCCGGTGCATAATCCATCGCGGCGCTCGCCGGTGCCGCGATGTCGACGCCGGCGACGCGGTATCCCGTCTTCGCGAACGCGACCGCCGTGGCGCGTCCGATCCCGCGCGCCGCCCCGGTGATGACCACCACTCGTCCGTCGTTCATGACTGTCTCCTTCTCGTCGTCCTTCGCTTCTCATGCCTCTGTCGATGTCCCGGCCGGATCCCGCCGCCGCGCCCAGGCCAGCGCACTCGCACCGACGCCCATGCAGGCTCCTCCGACGAGCAGCGCCTCGGCACCTGACCAGGTGCTCACCAGGACGGCGCCGAGGGCGCCGCCAGCACCCATCGAGACGACGGCCCCGGCCCTGCGCACCCGCTTCTCGCCCGTGCCGCCCGCGAGCGGACTGTCCAGGGCGACGTTGACGAGGGTGCTCGTGATGACGACGGTGGTGACGTCGGAGATCCGCGCCCCGCGGGCGGTGACAGCCTGGGTGCCCATGGCCGCAGCGAGGAGAGCCGTGAGACCCAGCAGCCAACCGCCCGTCGGAGCGCCCAGGAGCAGCCACAGGATCCCCAGCGTGAGGATGACCAGCGCGGTGCACGCCATCAGCACCAGGTGCGCGGTGGGCAGGCGCGTCACATGGGTCCGCCCATGCACGATGCGCCCCGCGAACACGGCGCCGGCGAGGAAGCCCGCGAGGGCGATCGCATTGTTCAGCAGCGGGACGCTGCCCGAGCCGGCCAGTCCGAAGCCGACGAAGAGCACGTTGCCGGTCATGTTGCCGGTGAAGACATGGTCGAGCGCGAGGTAGCTGACGGCGTCCACGATCCCCGTCGCCACGGTCAGCGCGAACAGCCCCACGAGGTACGGGGCGTCCGGGTCGTCTCGTCTGCGCACTCAGCGCACCTAGGTTGTGATGCCGCCGGAGCCGCTTCGTCCCGACCGGGTCGACCAGCTCCTCGCCGCAGCAACAGTACGCATGGGTTTCCTTCCGGTCGTGGCGATCACCGTGCGTACCCGAGGGCGTCCGAGGGTGTGCACGTGCGCTCCGATGCCCCATAATGACAGTAACCCGCGTCACCGTCTAGAGTGGATCCCATGGCACGTTCTCGTCTGTCCTCGGAGGACCTCGTGGACATCTCCGTGCGGTGCGCCAGGGCGTACCACAAGCATGACGGCGACGCGCCGACTCGGGTGCTGGTCGAGGCGTCCGGACTCTCCGAGCGCACCTTCTTCAGGTACTTCCCCACGAAGGCCGAGAGCCTCCGCCCGCTCCTCGACGCGGGCAACCACCGCTTCGCCGACGCCCTCTCGCGCCGCCTCGCGAGCGGCGGGTCCGATCACGTGGCCGCCGTCGCCGAGGCGTTCGCCGAGTCCGTCGCGGCGGGCAGACTCGCCTGGGGAGACCATCTGATGCAGCTCGTGCTCACGGTCCCACCGCTGCGCCGCGTCTGGCTGGAGGCGAACGAGGACCTCCCGGCCCTGCTCTGGCCGGCGTTCGCGCGATCGCTGGGGCGTGCCGAGGACCACGACGAGACGCTCATGGCGGCCGACGAAGCCGTCCTCCTGGCGGTGTGCGCCGTGCGCGTCATGGCGCGCGTGGGCGGGAGCCCGGGGGAGGCGGTCGAGCGGGTCGCCGCCGCGTTCCGACGCGACCCGCTGTCGCGCGCGGTACTGCCGACCGCGGATCCTTCGTGAGCACGGCGAGGGCGAGGTCCTGCCCCAGGCATGCCGCAGCCTGAACAGGTCGATCAGGGTGCGCTCGGCAGAGGACAAACCGATGGACAGCCCGCCCGGCAGGGCGTGGTCGCCGCGCCCGATGCCGAACGTGTCAGCGTCGAAGCGGCTCGTGAAGTGCACGGAGCCGACCGTTGCCGTGTATCCGGTCTCGGCCGCGATGCGCCGGCGACAACCGCCCACGCCTCATCACGTCCACCGGACGGACGCCCTCACGTGCGCGTCGCTCAGGGCACGAGCCCGCCCAGCAGCAGTCCGCCGGCCGACGCCACCAGGCTGAGCACGAGCATCCCCCCGCCGTGGAGCAGCGTGGCGGCGTAGCGGCGCTCGCGCAGCAACCGGGCGCCCTCGACCGCCGCCGCGCTGAAGGTCGAATAGCCGCCGAGGAACCCGACGCCGATGACGGTGCGCATGTCCTCGGCCCCCGCATGTGCGAGGACGTATCCGGTCAGCAGACCCAGCAGGAGGCAGGCGCTCACGTTGACGATCACGGTGCCCATGGGCACCGTGGCGCGGTTGCGGCGAGCGATGGTGGTGTCGAGCAGGAAGCGGGCCGCACCTCCCAGGCCGCCGGCCACGGCGGTCGCCATCAGCAGCAGCATCAGCGGGCCTGCTCTCTCGAGGGCGACCGCCGGTCGATGAGGGCCGACGCCACGGCTAGTCCGATCGCGGCCGCCACCACACCGGTGACGAGGCTGACCGCCGCATAGAGCACGGCGAGGAGCAGCTCGCCCGAGCGTGCGAGCTGGTCGATCTCGAGCACGTAGGTGCTGTAGGTGGTGAACCCGCCGATGACGCCCGTGCCACCGCCCAGCCGCACCACGCGGCGCCAGCCGGTGTCCTGACCGAGACGGCCCAGAGCCTCGAGCAGACCGCCCAGTACGACGCTTCCCGCGACGTTGATCACGAACGTCGGCCAGGGCCATGTCGCGGCTGCTCCGGCGAAGCCCTGCTCGATGCTCGCCCGGATCAGGGTGCCGACCATGGAGCCGAGCCCGACCAGAGCGGCGAAGCCCAGCACGCGGGTCCGAGGGCGCCGACGGAGGGGGCGACCCTCGGCATCCGGACTGGTGCTGGCATTCGCTCTCGTTCCTACCGGTCCCATGCGCTCGCCGTCTCCTTCCAGTCGACGACGCTCAGCGGCACCGTGATGACCGGTCGGTGCTGGTGATGGGACAGGTGGAGGGCGACCGAGCCCTCGAACAGCTGTCGCAGACCCATGTCATGGCGCGGTGCCTTGGTGCCTACCACGATCGCGGCGGCGTCCACCGCCCGTGCGAGATGTGTCAACGCCCGATCGGGACGGCCGGCGAGGTACCGGAACTCCCAGGGCACCTCCGTCGTGGACAGCAGGTGGGAGAGGTGATCGACGATCTGCTGCTCGACCCGCTGCCACTGGTCGTCCAGGCCGTCCGGATCGATCGACTCGTGGATGACGGTGCCGTCGGGGAGCTCCTCGCGCACTGTCCGGGACGGATCGGAGTAGGCGAAGTACATCGCGGTCGCCCCCGTGGCCTGGGCGGCCGAGACGGCGGTCAGCGCGACCAGGTCGGGCAGCTCCGGGACCACGCCGACCACGAGGGGATGCCCGGCGAACGGCGTGATCCTCTCGGTTGCGGGCTGTGGCGGGGTGTGGGCCATCGCGTCTCCTCTGGGCAGGGCTCACCTGCCCCGTCGTCATGCACGGTGCAGGAACCATCAGCCGATCGGCGGTTCGGGGCAGGCCCAGGCGGGATCCATCGCCGCGTCGATCGTACCGCCGTCCCCGATGCGTCAGGTGCCGAACCGATGTGCCGTCGGGTGACCCTACGACGCCCTCAGCTCCGCGAGGAGGTCATCGACACCGGTCACCTCGATCGTGAGGCCAATGAGGTGCCTCGTTACTCCGGTCACCGGGGCTTGGTCGGCTTCCCGTCGAGCCAGAGGGTGTCCGAGGCGTCGGCGTGGTTGCCCGTGGTGCCCACGTGCTTGCTGTCGATGGTCGAGCCGTTCTTGATGACGTGTACGAGGGCCATCCCGTGTCCGCGCCCGAGGCCGTAGTCACCCTTGAGCCAGTCGAGGATGGTGCCGGCCTTGACGTCGGGGGAGTCGTAGCCGCGCTGCTGCGCGAGCTCGAGAAGCTGCCGGGGAGTGAGACCCGTCTTGTCTTCGATGGTGTCGAGGTAGGCCTGGAACGACATCGTGGTTCCTTTCGGGTCCGGTACCGATCGATACTGGCACGGAGGGTACGGCCGCTCATCACGAGGTGTCAGCCATTCGGTCATGTTCCTCCGAGGCGCCATGCACGGGGACGCGGATGTCGCCACCCTGCTCGTACCCTGCAGTCACCGGCCCCGACCTCCAGGAGACGACCATGCCGCGCATGCGACTGAACGGCCAGCTGATCTGCGCCGATGCGGAGGAGGCCGAGATCGTGCGTCGACATCTTCCCGAACACCGGGTGCTCACCCGCGCCGAGCGGGGCTGCCTCTCGTTCGAGGTCACGCCGACGGCGGACCCACTGGTGTGGCAGGTCGCGGAGGTGTTCGCCGACGCCGCGTCCTTGGACGCGCACCAGCGGCGGGTGGCGACGAGCCCGTGGGGTCGTGCGACGGCCGGGATCGAGCGCCGCTACACGATCGACGGGGCCGCGCGCCCGGAGACGTGAGCGCCGAATCCGCGCGAGCCGCTCAGAGGTCTCGGTAGCGCGCGGCCGCGGCGAGCGCCGTCGAGAGCTCGTCGCGCGACACCGGTCGCCCCGACCCGGACTCCTCGTCCCCGAAGTACGGCCGGGTGTAGGCCGGCAGGTCCCGTTGGAAGCGCCATCCCTCGGCAAGAGGGCCGGCGTCCAGCGCGTCGTACCCGATCGAGTCGAGGAACGCGGTCACCGCAGCCTTGGCGCCGGCATCATCGCCCGCGATCGGCAGCACCGAGCGGTCATCGGCGCCGTGCGGTCGGGCGAGCGAGCCGAGATGCTCGTGGTAGATGTTGTTGAACGCCTTGACCACGTGCGATGACGCCAGGTGCGCCTGGAGCAGCTCGCTCGTCGTGGTCGACTCGTCGTCCAGCTCGGGGATCCGGCCGTCCCGATCGGGATAGTAGTTCTCGGTGTCGATCACGACCGTGCCGCGCAGCGCCTCGGCTGGCACGCTGCGATACGCCTTGAGGGGGATCGTGACGACGACGAGGTCCCCCGCGGCGGCGGCCTCCTCGACGGTCGCGGCGCGAGCCGTGGGGCCGAGGTCGGCGACCAGGTCGGCGAGCGTCTCGGGGCCGCGGCTGTTGCTGAGCACGACCTCGTGTCCGGCGTCGATCGCGAGGCGCGCGACGGTGCTCCCGATGTTGCCCGCTCCGATGAATCCGATGGTGGACATGCGCTCACCCTCCTGGTGACGATGCGGCCTGCCCGCGGATCGGCTCCGCGGGCGCCTGCTGTGGATGTCTGCCTCCACCGTAGGCGCCGACCCTCGGCATGGGGAAGGCGGCGGCACGCGGTCCCCGGTGCCTCAGCGATCTCCCGGCGCAGCTGCCACCTGGAGCACCTCGAGCACCGCGTCCCCGTACTCGGCCAGCTTCTTGGCCCCCACCCCGCTCACTTGGCCGAGCGCCGCGACGCTGCCGGGCCGGGCCTCGAGGATCCCCACGAGCGTGGCGTCGGAGAACACCATGTAGGGGGCGATCTTCCTGTCCTGCGCGACGCTCGTGCGCCATGCCCGCAGCGCCTCGAAGACCTCCCGCTGAGCGGGCTCGAGAGCGTCCGCCGGGCGGGCCCGCGATCCAGGCCCCGCCGAGCGCGAGGCCGTACCGCCGGCGGGCGCGCGATCGACCGCGAGCTCGACCGTCACCTCACCGCGCAGGACGGGACCCGCGTGGGCACCGGCCACGAGCACACCGTAGTCACCCACCGCCTCGACGATCCCGCGAGCCAGCAGCTGGCGCAGCGCGGTGCGCCACTGTCGCTCCGAGAGATCCTGCCCGATGCCCCATACGCTCAGCTCGGCGTGGCGGGACTGCCGCGAGCGGTCGTTCTCGCGGCCCAGCAGGACGTCGATCACCTGCCCGGAGCCGAAGCGCTGATCCCGCTCGCGGTCGAGCCGGATGATCGCCGAGAGGAGCTTCTGCGCGGCGACGGTCGCATCCCAGGTCTCCGGCGGGTTCAGGCACGTGTCGCAGTTGCCGCACGGCTCCGACTCCTGCCCGAAGTACCGCAGCAGCTGCACGCGTCGGCAGGTCACGGTCTCGCACAGCGCGAGCATCGCGTCGAGGTGGGCCCGGGCGTTGCGCTTGAACGGGTCGCTGCCCTCGCCGGCGTCGATGAAACGGCGCTGGCTGACGACATCGCCCAGTCCGTAGGCCATCCACGCGGTGGAGGGCAGGCCGTCGCGGCCGGCGCGG
>DAMDHZ010000030.1:16312-22071 GCA_032101665.1 Brachybacterium sp.
CGGTCTCCTGGTAGTAGCCCTCGATCGACTTGGGCAGGTCCAGGTGCGCGACGAAGCGGACATCGGGCTTGTCGATCCCCATGCCGAAGGCGATGGTCGCGACCATGACCAGGCCGTCTTCGCGCAGGAACCGCTCCTGATGCGCGTGGCGGACCTGCGCGTCGAGACCCGCGTGATAGGGCAGGGCCGGCACGCCCTGCTCGACGAGCCATGCGGCGGTCTGCTCGACGCTGCGTCGCGAGAGGCAGTAGACGATGCCGCAATCACCCTTGTGCTCGGTGCGGATGAGACGCAGCAGCTGCTCGCGGGCCCTGTCCTTGGGCCCGATCCGGTACTGGATGTTGGGGCGGTCGAAGCTCGACACGAAGTGCCGGGCCCCGTCCAGGCGAAGGCGCTCGGTGATCTCCCGGTGGGTCTCGCCGGTGGCGGTCGCCGTGAGCGCGATGCGCGGGGTCTGACCGAATGCGTCCGCGAGGACCGACAGCCCCAGATAGTCGGGGCGGAAATCGTGCCCCCACTGGGCGACGCAGTGCGCCTCGTCGATCGCGAACAGCGCGAGCTCGGCCCGCTGCAGGAGGTCGAGGGTGCGCGGCAGCACCAGACGCTCGGGCGCCATGTACAGCAGATCGAGCTCGCCGGCCAGGAGCCGCTGCTCGACGAGCTGCGCCTCGTGGGGCTCGAGCGTCGAGTTCAGGCACGCGGCGCGGATGCCGAGCTGGTCGAGGGCGGAGACCTGATCGGCCATGAGCGCGATGAGCGGGGAGATCACGACACCCGTGCCCGGGCGCAGCAGCGCGGGGATCTGGTAGCACAGCGACTTGCCGCCGCCGGTCGGCATGAGGACGACGGCGTCCCCGCCCGAGGCGACGTGGTCGATGATCTCGGCCTGCTCGCCGCGGAACGCGTCGTAACCGAAGACGGTCGACAGGAGGTTCAGAGCGTCCGAGGGCTGTGCGCTCACCGCCGGTGCCAGGGGATCGACGGGGTCCGGTGCGTTGGTGACCGCGGGGTGGGGGAGGGGGCCGTCGTCCATGAGTTCAGGGTAGGGGCTCTCGCTGGAGCGCCTCGCAGTCGTCGGCGAAGGTCTGCCGCCCCGGATACTGGTACCATTGTTTGGTACCAGTACAGACGAGGGGGCTCCATGTCCATCAGTGCGAGTGAAGCGCGCAAGACCCTGTTCCCGCTCATCGAGCGCGTCAACGGTGATCGGGATGCCGTGGAGATCGTCTCCCGCAAGGGCAACGCCGTCCTGATGTCGGCCGACGAGTATGCGGCATGGCAGGAGACCGCCTATCTGTTCCGATCGCCGAGGAACGCCCGGAGGCTGCTCGATGCGTACGAGCGTGCTCGCGACGGCCGGGCCGAGGTCCACGAGCTCGATCGGGAGGACTGAGTGCGCCTGGTGTGGGACCGCTCCGCATGGGAGGACTACACCTCATGGCAGACGTCCGACCGCAAGATCCTCAAGCGGATCAACACTCTCATCGACGCGTGTCTGCATGAGCCGACAACGGGCATCGGCAAGCCCGAACCTCTCAAGTACGGGGCTCAGGGAGCGTGGTCGCGGCGCATCACCGAGGAGCACCGCCTCGTGTACCTCGTGGACGGCGACGATCTGGTGATCCTCCAGGCTCGATACCACTACTGAAGACGCGGCGGGGTGGCGCCGCCCCCCGATGACTTCCTGATCCGGACCTCCACTGCGCCGCCGAGCGGTCAGAGCTCGGTGACGACCCCGTCATAGGCGGCGCGGAAGCCGACCTCGGCCGCCGCGCGCTCGAGATCCACGTGCGTGGCCTGGGCATTGTGCGAGAAGTGATAGGCCATGCAGACCGTGTCCTCGTGGACGAGCCCGAGGTCGCGGAGCCGGTCCCGGGTCTCCACGTTCTCCCCGAGGTTCATGTGCACGCCGCTGTGGACGTCTCGCGGACCGGCCGTGCAGTCCATCGAGACGTAGTCGTAGACGAGGCCCGCGTCCTCGATCTGCTTCCAGGCCTTCTCGGAGATCGGTCCCGTGTCGTGCATGTACAGCAGGGCCTTGTCGCCGTCCGTGATGCCGTAGAAGACGCAGTCGCCGTAGTTGTGACCGTGCGCGGCGTCGAACACGAACACCCGGTACTTCCCGTCGAGCACCTCGAACGAGTCGCCTCCGGTGACGACCTCGTAGCGCAGGCGCGAGGGGTCGCGCATCTGCTCGAGCCCGAAGGCACGCTGATAGAACTCCTGCACGGTCTCGGTCCCGTACACCGTCATCAGCTGGTCGAAGTCGTTGCCGTACGCACCCATCCGAAAGGCGAGGTCCTCGCCGTAGAAATGATCCGAATGCCAGTGGGTCACGAGAAGGACCGACAGGTCGGCCAGCGGTACGTCGTGCCGCAGAGAGTGCAGGTAGCTGTCGCCACCGAAGTCGATCAGCACATCGTCGTCGACGAGTGCCTGCGCCTGCGTCCGCTTCTCCTTGCCGCCCATCTGCTTGGCGTTCTCGCAGATCCTGCACTTGCAGAAGATCGCGGGGATCCGCTCGGCCGCGGCCGTCCCCATCTGCGTGATCCTCATCGTCGAATCCCTTTCGCCTCCACCGCGTGGTCGACGGCCGTCGTCACGAGGTACCAGCATGCCGTGCCGACGCGAGCAGTGCGGTGAGGACCATGGGCGGGCGCGACGAGGACATCGGGCATCCCGCCCCTCCCGGCGGCCGCTCACGCCGTCGATCGCTCGCGCAGCTCGAGGTCGCGGAGGATGAGCGGTTCGGGGCATCGACCGGCGATCGCGTCGAGCAGCATCGAGGTGCCCAGTGCGCCGAGCCGCGAGACGGGGTTGGCCACGGTGGTGAGCGCGTTGATCTGCTCGGCCGAGATCGCGATGTCGTCGAAGCCCACGATGGCGACGTCCGAGGGGACCCGCATCCCTGCCGCGGTGAAGTGCCGCAGCGCTCCGATCGCCATGAGGTCGTTCGCCGCGAACACGGCATCGACCTCGGCACCGTCGCTCAGCATGCGGTCCGCGGCGCTCTCACCGCTCGTCGCGGAGAAGTCCCCGTACTCGACTCGTGCCGGCCGCAGCCCGGCCTCGTCGAGCGCCGTCAGGAATCCCTGCAGGCGGTCGACGGCGGCGCCCATGTCCTGGGGGCCGGTGATGGTCGCGATGCGGGTGCAGCCGCGGGCGATGAGGCGCTCGGCGGCGATCCTGCCGCCGTGGACGTTGTCGACGTCGACGAACAGCGAGTCCGTCCCCGTCGGCGGCCGTCCGATGTAGACCACGGGCACGGTCGCGTGGGGCAGCACCTGCAGCGACGGGCCGCCCTCGTGATGGGACATCACGAGCAGTCCGTCGGCATGGCCGCCGCGGACGAACCGCTCGAGGCGATCGCCCTGGACGTCCGATCCGCTCAGGACCAGGATGAGCTGCTTGTCGGCGCCGGTCAGGCGCTCGCTGATCGCCGCGACGGCGGTCCCGAAGAAGGGATCGGTGAACACGCGGGCGTCGGGCTCGGGGACGATCAGCGCGATCGCTCCCGTGCTGCGGGTGACGAGAGACCGGGCGGCGCTGTTGGGGACGTACCCGAGGGACTCGATCGCCCGCCGGACGGCCGTGCTCCTGTCGGGCAGGACGTTCACGTCGCCCCGTACGACGCGCGACGCCGTGGCGCGGGAGACCCCGGCGACGCGCGCGACGTCCTCGAGGGTGGGAGCGCGGTTCACCCCTTGACCGCTCCCTGCATGATGCCGTTGACCAGCTGGCGCCCGGCGACGATGAACAGGAGCAGCAGCGGGATCACGGAGACGATGACACCGGCCATGATCAAGGAGTAGTCCTTGAAGTACGACGCCTGCAACTGCTGGAGCGCGACCGGCAGCGTCGGGTTGTCGGCGCCGAGGATGATGAACGGCCAGAAGAAGTTCGTCCACGAGCCCACGAACGTGAACAGGAACAGCATCGCCGCGGCGCCGCGAGCGGCGGGCAGTGCCACGTGGAAGAACGACTGGAGCATCGAACAGCCGTCGACACGGGCCGCCTCGATCAGCTCGAAGGGCAGCGCGTCCTCGAGGTACTGGGTCATCCAGAACACCCCGAACGCGGTCACCAGCCCGGGCACGATCACGGCCTTGAGGTCACCCACCCAGTCGAGCTTGGCCATGACGATGAACAGCGGGATCACGCCCAGCTGGGCGGGCACCGCCATGGTGGCGATCACGAAGGCGAGCAGGCCCCGTCGGCCCCGAAACCGCAGCTTGGAGAACGCATAGCCCGCGAGCGTCGCGAAGAACACGACGGACGCCGAGGTGACCACGGCGACGATGACGGAGTTGCCGAGCGCGCTCCAGAAGTCGATGTCCGAGGTGATGACCGCCCCGATGTTGTGGAGCAGGTTGCCGCGGGGGATGAGCGAGGGGATCGGGTGGCGGGCGATGGTGCCCGCGTCCGAGGACGCGAGCAGGAACGCGAAGTACAGCGGATAGGCCGAGATCACGAGGAAGACCCCGAGGATCAGGTAGTTGAACCAGCGAGGGCGGGCGGCGACGCCGCCACCGCCCGTGAGGCGACGGCTCGCGCGGTCGCGGCGGCGGCGGGCGGACCGGGCCGCGCCCTTGCCGGCGAACTGTTCGATCGAGGCGACGGATTCCATGGGTGCTCCTTACCGCGGGGCCTTCGCGCTGCCGCTCGAGGCGATCCTGCGCGTGATGAGGAAGTTGACGACGCCGACCACGACGATGATGAGGAAGAGCAGCCAGGCCACGGCGGAGGCCTTCCCGAAGGAGATCTGCGGGCCCCAGCCGAGCTCGTAGAGGTACATCGTCATGGTCATCCACTGGCGGTCGCCGCCGCCGGCGCCCGTCGTGTCGAACATGCGGGGCTCGTCGAAGATCTGCAGCCCGCCGATGGTGGAGGTGATGACGACGAAGATGATCGTGGGACGCAGCATCGGGACGGTCACGTACCAGAATCGCCGCATCCGGCTCGCGCCGTCGATGATGGCCGCCTCGTAGATCTCGCGCGGGATGGCCTGCATGGCCGCGAGGAAGATGAGGGCGTTGTACCCGGTCCAGCGGAAGTTCACCATGGTCGCGATCGCCACGTGCGAGGGCAGGACGTCGCTGTGCCAGCCGATCGCGGGCAGGCCGATGTCGGTCAGCACCGTGTTGAGCACCCCGGACTTGTCGGCGAAGATCTTGGCGAAGATCAGCGAGACCGCGACGGGGGCGACGACGTAGGGCAGCAGCACGCCCATGCGCCAGAACGTCTTGGCGCGCAGGTTGGCGTCCAGGACGTAGGCGATCAGGACCGCGACGATGACCTGCGGCACCGAGGACAGCAGGAAGATCGAGAAGGTGTTGCGCAGGGCCTTGTAGAAGTTCGGCGAGGACAGGACGTCCTGGAAGTTCTGCAGGCCGACGAAGGCGCCCTGGCCCATGATGAGGTCCCAGTCGTGCAGGGACACCCACGCGGTGTAGAGGATCGGGAACAGCCCCGTGACCAGGAACAGGATGAAGAAGGGGCTGATGAAGGCGTAGGGCGAGTAGCGGACGTCGAGGCGCGAGAGCCTCTGGCGCCACCGGGGGCGCTCGCGATGCGAAGTGCTCGTGGTCATGGGTCCTCCCGGACACGGTGCGGGCGGAGCGACGTGTGCGCCACTCCGCCCGTCCCGGTCAGTGGTGTGTCAGCTGAGATCGAGCTCGTCGTAGGCCGCGAGCGCCTGGACCCACGAAGCGGCCGCGTCCTTGCCGTCAACGTCGAACCGGGTGATGGCATCGGCCACC
>DAMDHZ010000030.1:22081-29886 GCA_032101665.1 Brachybacterium sp.
GCCACCACGGTGTTGATGATGTAGAACTTCGGCCCCACGAACGGCTGGAACTCGACGGCCTTGGCGCGGTCGCTGAAGATCTGCCCGACGGGAGCGTTGTTGAAGAACTCGTTGGTCTGACCGGTGACCTCCTCGGACTCGAGGGCCTCCTTCTGGCTCGGGAAGGTGCCCTTGGCCTTGAAGGCGACGATCTGCTGCTCGGGAGCGGTGAGCCACTCGCCGAGCTTCTTGGCGGCCTCGACGTTCTTGCCCTGCGACGGGACCGTCAGGTACGAGCCACCCCAGTTGCCGCCGCCCCCGGGGAACACGTTGGCCACGTCCCAGCCGGTCACGCCCTCGGCGTTGCCCTCGATGGGGCCCGTCATCCACGGCGGGCACAGCATGGTCGCGAAGCCGTCGTTCTGGAAGCCCGCGACCCAGTCCTCGGACCACTGGCTGAGCCCCGCCGACAGGTCCTTGTGCTCGGCGAGCTTGTCGTAGATCGCCTTGACGTCGGCGTTGTCCTTGAGGGCGATCGGGGTCGAGGCGTCCTTCTCGTAGGGGTTCTTGAGCTGCTGCACCATACCGTTGTAGGTGCCGCCGGCCGAGTCGTACCAGGGGATCCCGGCCTTGGCCACGAAGTCCTTGCCGACCTCGAAGTAGGTGTCCCAGTCCCCGGTCAGGAGCTGGGCGACCTCCTCGCGATCGGTGGGCAGCCCGGCCTTGGCGAACAGGTCGGAGCGGTAGGCGATGCCCTCCGGGCCGATGTCGGTGCCGTAGCCGAGGAGCTTGCCGTCGACCGTCGCGGCCTCGGTCTTCCAGTCGACCCAGCGATCAGTGACCGCGTCACTGCTGAGGTCCTCGAACTTGGCCGCGTACTGGCTGAGCTCGGCCCACCACCCGACCTCGACGGCCTCGATGTCGGCGAGGCCCTTGCCGGCGGCGAGACCGGTCATGAGGTTCTTGCGGGCGTCGTCGCTCGTCGCGGCCTTCTTGGCCTTGATGACGACGTCGGGGTTGTCCTTCATGTACTGGGTGAAGAGGTCCTCGTAGCCGAACTCGTTGAAGGTGGCGACGGTGAGCTCGATCTTCCCGTCCGCATTCTTGGACTCGCCGCCGTCGTCACCGCCGCCGCACGCGGCGAGGGCGGTGGTGGCTGCCGTGGCTGCTGCGCCCGCGAGAACGGCGCGCCGGGTGGGCTTCATGGGGAACTCCTTTGTCCGACAAGCATCTATGCTGTGAGAGCGCTCTCACGAGCGTGACTCGGAGCATACCCCACCGGCGGGCCGTACGCTCCGATGGCGTCGCACCGATCCGCCCGAACCCGGGTCGGGCGCCGCCGCTCACCCGCTGTCCTTCGCGAAATGAGGCACCTCGACGATGACCACCACCCCGCGCGACGCCACGGACTCGCCGCTGCTGTCGCAGGCCTCGACCACGGCCTCGGGCGACGATCGATGGGTCGACCCGGAGCTCGTGCGGCGCGCGCGGTCGGCGGCCGCCCAGGGCGCCGTGCTGCTCATGAACGGCGGCTCCCTCCCGCTCGCCCCCCGTGCGCGTATCGCCCTGTTCGGCCGGGTGCAGAAGGACTGGATCGCGGTGGGCTACGGCTCGGGCGGCGATGTCAACGCGCCGTACTCGACCGAGCTGCTGACCTCGCTGCGCGAGGCCGAGGGGGTCGAGGTCGACGAGGAGCTCGCGGGGATCTACGAGTCCTGGTGCGCCGGGCATCCCGCCGGCGCCGGCGCCGAGTGGGGCAGCTGGCCCTTCTCCTTCCCCGAGATGTCTCTCGACGACGCGACCGTCCGGGCGGCCGCCGAGCGGACGGACGTGGCCGTCGTGACCGTCGGACGTGCCGCCGGGGAGGATCGCGAGAACCTCCTCGAGAAGGGCTCCTACTACCTCACCGATGACGAGAGAGCCCTCCTGGCGCAGGTCACCGCGGCGTTCGAACGCACCGTCGTGATCGTCGACACCGGTAACGTCATCGACCTCTCGTGGCTCGAGGACTATGCCATCGACGCGCTCCTGCTCGCCTGGCTCGGCGGCATGGAGGGCGCCCGCGCGATCGCCGACGTGCTCACCGGAGCCGTCGAACCGGGCGGCCGCCTGACCGACACCATCGCACGCCGCTACTCGGACTACCCCTCGTCGTCCCACGTCGGGGATCCCGTGGCCAACGACTATGCCGAGGACGTGTTCGTCGGCTACCGCTACTTCGAGACGTTCGCCCCGGACGCGGTCCAGTTCCCCTTCGGCTTCGGCCTGGGCTACACGACTTTCGACATCACCCCTGGTGATGTGACCGTCGAGGGCGACCTCGTGCGCCTCCTCTCCCGGGTGACGAACACGGGGGAGCGCACGGGCACCGAGGTCGTCCAGGCCTACGTCACCAAGCCCGACAGCGGGCTCGCCGCTCCCGCCCGGGAGTTGATCGGCTTCGCACGCACGCGCCCGATCGAGCCGGGGGCGTCCGAGGACGTCACCCTCGAGGTGCCGCTGGCCGCCCTCGCTTCCTACGACGACGCCGGCGTCACCGGGCATCGCAGCGCCTGGGTGCTCGTCGAGGGCGAGTACGCCCTGCACGTGGGCGCCGACGTGCGGCGCGCCCGGCAGGCCGGCTCGCACCCGGTCGAGCAGACGCGAGTGGTCGAGCAGCTCGAGGAGGCCGCCGCCCCGCGCCACGGCTTCGACCGGATGACGCTGCGCCGTGCCGACGACGGCTCCGCCCAGATCGCCTGGGAGCCGGCCCCTGAGGCCACGGTGGACCTGCGTGAGCGGATCCTCGACCGCCTCCCCGTCGCTGTCCCCGGCAGCGTCGAGGCCGATCCCGCGGACGGCTCCGCCCCGGCGGACGTGTCGTTCGGGGGCGTGGCGGCGGGCGAGGCGACCCTGGACAGCTTCATCGCCCAGCTCACGCCGAGCGAGCTCGCGTCGCTCAGTTACGGCGACATCACGATGGACTCACCGCTCGGCGCTCCCGGCAACGCGGGCGCGCTGGGCGGGGTCACCGAGGCGCTGCGCTCGCGCGGCGTGCCACCGGCGATCACGACCGACGGACCCTCGGGCATCCGCGTCGCCGCGTACGCGTCCCTGCTGCCGTGCGGCACCGCGCTCGCCTCGACCTGGGATCCCCGGGCGATCGAGGGGATGGCGGACCTGCACGCACAGGAGATGCGGCGCAAGGGATCCGACATCCTGCTGAGCCCCGGCATGAACATCCACCGCGACCCGCTGTGCGGGCGCAACTTCGAGTACTTCTCCGAGGACCCGCTGCTCACGGGCCGCTCCGCGGCGGCCGTCGTGCGCGGCCTGCAGGGCCAGGGTGTCTCGGCCTGCCCCAAGCACTTCGCCTGCAACAACCAGGAGACCGAGCGCACTCGCGCCGACTCCCGCGTCTCCGAGCGGGCGCTGCGCGAGATCTACCTCAAGGGGTTCGAGATCTGCGTGCGCGAGGCATCGCCGCTGAACATCATGACCGCGTACAACAAGGTCAACGGGGTCTGGGCGCACTACCACTACGACCTCGTGACCACGATCCTGCGCGGCCAGTGGGGGTACGAGGGCAACGTGATGACCGATTGGTGGATGCGCATGGCCCCCGATCCGGACTTCCCCGACGTGCGGGACAGCGCCTACCGGGTGCGCGCGGGCGTGGACGTCCTCATGCCCGGCTCGATCGAGCACGGCGGCGAGACCCGTGAGGACTCCGTCCTCGAGTCGTACGCCCGACCGCAGGGGATCACGCTGGGGGAGATGCAGCGCACCGCCCGCCACGTGCTGACCTACCTACTGCACGCGGATCTCGCCGATCGCGCGTCTCGCTGACGGCACACATGGCCCTGGCGAGGACGCCGGGCCGGCCCCGCCGTCGCGAGGGCGGGGCCGGCTTCAGCCGGGTCAGTGACCGTCGCCCTCCGCGGGCTTATCGGACGTGGACGACGGGCCCGGGTGGGTGGTCGGCGTGTTCTTCGAGGTCTCCGTCTGCTGCTCGGCCGCGTCCTGGACGGTCTCGCCCTCCTGGGGCTCCTCCTCCGACGCGTTCTTCTCGAGGTTCTCGTGCGGATCGGTCATGACGTGCTCCTTTCGCCGTGCGGTGCGCCTGACACCCAGGACTGTAGGCACGAACCCGCGACGCCGTCACGTGCCGGACGGTAGGGGAGGACGGCGGGCCGGATGCGGACGAGCCCCGTCACCGAGGCCGGCGACGGGGCTCGAGAACCCTTCCGGAGCGGCTCAGCGCTCCCGGAAGGACAGGCAGCTGGCCGTGTCGTGGCCGGCGCCCATGCGGATCGCGGAGGCGGTGCACTCGAGCTTGTCGTTGAACACGCAGTCGGTGCGCTGGCACGCGCCGACCGATGTGACGACCTTGGCGAGACCGCCCTTGAGGTCGAGCGGGATGAACGTGGCGCAGCTGGCATCGTCGTCCACCGTGACGGCGAAGGCATGGCAGCCATTGTGATTGTTGTAGGAACAGCCGGTGACGGTGCATTCGGAGACGCTGGGCATGTCGACGACGGTCATGGGGACCTCCTGGGTGTTCTGGTGCCGGTCGGGGCGACGACCGGCTGACACCAGAATAGAAGGAAAAGGTAGGTCCGACTAGCAAGGAATGCCTGCCTCCCCGCTTTGGAAAAGGTCGGTGTTTTTCAATCCTGAGTCATTTCCTTATTCTCGGTCGATGCCCCGACGGCGATCAGCCGCAGGGCGTTCGCGACGGTGCGTTCGAGGTTCGCGGGACCATCGGCGAGCGCTCGATCGAGCTCGACGACGCCCGGGACGATGGGGAGCAGCGCGCTGACCCCGCTGCTGAGCAGAGCGTCTGCATCGGGGGCGACGGAGCCGGCGAGCACGACGCACGGTATGCCGGCCCGTTCCGCATGCGCGGCGACCCCGCCGGGGACCTTGCCGGACAGGGATTGGGCGTCGACCCGGCCCTCGCCGGTTAGCACGAGGTCGGCTCCCTCGATCGCCTCGGCCAGGCCGACGGTGCGTGCGACGAGCTCAAGGCCCGGCACGAGCTGTGCCCCGCACAGGGCCTGGAGGGCCCATCCGAGGCCGCCCGCCGCACCGGCACCGGGCTGCTCGGCCAGCTCCGTGGCGGAGTGCTCGCGCTCGTGGCGGTCGGCGGCCGCGTCGACCGTGCGGACGAGGCGGGCGAGGGCGGCGTCCGCCTGTTCGACCTGATCCGGCTCCGCGCCCTTCTGGGGGCCGTAGACGGCGCTCGCGCCGTGCGGTCCGAGCAGTGGGTTGATGACGTCACACGCAGCCTGGATCGTCACGTGCCCCAGGCGGGGGTCGAGGCCGGACAGGTCGACGCGGTCGAGCGCGGCGAGGCCGGAGGGCGAGGGGACGAGCTCGGCCCCGTCGGCGTCCAGGAGCCGGGCGCCCAGCGCTGCCAGCAGACCGGCGCCCCCGTCGTTCGTCGCGCTCCCGCCGAGCCCGATCACGATGCGCCCGCCCGGGTCGACGTGGCCGAGCGCGGCACGCAGCAGCTCGCCGGCGCCCCGCGAGTCGGCACGCAGCACGTCGCGATCGGCACGGGCGATCCGGTCCAGCCCCACGGCGCTCGCGACCTCGAACACAGCCACCCCGTCACCGAGGGCGAGACGTCCCGTCACGGCTCGTCCGAGGGCGTCGTGCACGGGGACGTCGACCATCCGCGCCCCCAGGGCGGCGGCGATCGCCTCGGTGAAGCCCTCGCCCCCGTCGGAGAGGGGGCGCTCGACGCACTCGGCGTCCGGCAGCACCGCATGCACGCCGCGCCCCATTGCGGCCGCGGCCTGGGGTGCGGTCATCGACTCCTTGAAGGAGTCGGGGGCCAGGACGATGCGCATGGCGGAGCCTTCGGGACGGGATCGGAGGGGCAAGCCCGCGTGGCAAGGGCCGAGGACGGACCCCCGCGGGCGCTGCGCCCACCGTACGGCGCCGCGCGGACCGGCCTCGATAGGCTCCGACCATGAGCGTCACCCAGAGCGAGCGGTACCGTCAGATCGCCGAGGTCCTGATCCGCCACGGCTGGTCGACCGTGGCCGAGCAGGTCGGGCTGCGCGCGCGGGTGCCCTCCTTCACCGCTCTGCTGCGGCGCGGGCACGGTGCCGACGGACGGACCCGGCCGGGGCGGGCGCACACCCCCGCTCCCGTGCGGCTGCGCGAGGCTCTCGAGGAGCTCGGCCCCACGTTCATCAAGCTCGGCCAGATGCTCGCCACGCGCGAGGACATCCTGCCGGTGGCCTACACCCGCGAGCTCTCCCGGCTCCAGAGCGAGACCGACCCCGTGCCGGCCGAGGAGATCCGCGCGATTGTCGCCGACCAGCTCGGCGACGTCTCCGTGCTCTACGCGGAGTTCGACGAGACCCCGCTCGGCACCGCCTCGATCGGCCAGACCCATCGCGCCCGCCTCCACGACGGCGCGGACGTGGTGGTCAAGGTGCGCAAGCCCGGCGTCGCGGACCTCGTGGACGTGGACCTGCGGATCCTCGAGGAGCTCGCGACCGTCGCCGCGCGCGAGTGGGCCCTCGCGCGCGACTACGATCTCGTCGCGCTCGTCGAGGCCTTCGCGCAGACCCTGCGCGCCGAGCTCGACTTCACGCGTGAGGCCGCCAACGCCGAGCGCTTCGCGCGCGACCTCGCCGACGACCCCCTCGTCAGGATCCCCGCCGTCCACCCGGACCTGTGCACCTCCCAGGTGCTCACCGAGCAGTTCGCCGCCGGCATGCGGATCGACGACACGGAGGCCCTCGACCGCGCCGGCGTGGACCGCGGCGCCCTCGCCCAGGGGGCGACCCGCACGATCATCCACATGGTGCTCGCCGACGGGTTCTTCCACGCCGACCCCCATCCCGGCAACCTGTTCGTGCGCGACGACGGGAGGATCTGGCTCATCGACTTCGGCATGGTCGGTGAGCTCGACGACCGGTTGCGCGGCGACATCCTGTGGCTGCTCCTGGCTCTTCAGCGGGACAACACCGACGCGGTCATGGATCACCTGCTGCAGATCGCGCCGCCGCGCGGCACGGTCGACCGGCGTGCCCTGCGCACCGATGTCGATCGTCTGCTGGCGACCCTGCGCGGCAAGGACCTGGCCGACATCTCGATGCTCGACTTCTTCTCGCGGCTGACCGCCCTGCTGCGTCGACACCGCCTGCAGCTTCCCGGTGCGGTCTCCACGCTGCTGCGGATGCTCGTGCTCACCGAGGCGAGCGCCATCTCACTGGATCCCGACTTCCGGCTCGGTCAGGTGCTCGAGGAGGTCGGGCGGTCGGCGCTCGTGGAGCAGTGGGGCCCGCACGCGCTCGCCGGCCGGTTGCGCCATGACGCCGAACGGGCCGCGCGAATCGCTTCGGACCTGCCGCAACGCCTGCTGGCCCTGCTCGAGGACTACGAGGCGCGCGGCATCGAGGTGCAGCTGCCGCCCGAGGACTTCGAGCCGCTCGTCGAGCGCGTCGAGGCGACGGGCGACCGCGTGGTAGCCGGCATCACGATGAGCGCACTGATCGTCGGGATCGCCACGGTCGCGGCGTCGGGGGACACCCGGGTGGGGCGGTTGCGCGATCCCCTCATGCTCGTGGGCGGCGCGGCCGCGGGCGTGCTCGGCGCCTACCTGGCCGCCGAGGCGGGGCCTGCACGCAGTGCGCGCCGCTTCGTGCGCCGCATGGTCAGATGAGCGGTCGTCGGGCGTCGCGGCGGTCTCGCCCGCGGGGCCACGAGCGGCCCGGAGGAGACGCCCTCACGACCCGTCGGGTGTCCGTTCGGACAGGCGCGTGTCGCGCTGATGCGTGATTCCGGCGCGGTTCGTGCCAATAATGGGCCCCATGAACCGCAAG
>DAMDHZ010000031.1:0-337 GCA_032101665.1 Brachybacterium sp.
GCGAGCATCTCGACGTGGCCGAACTCTTCGGCACCGATCCCGTAGAGCAGATCCTTGTACTTGCCGGGAATGTGCACGTTCCAAGCCTGGAAGCCGTACTGCATGGCGACGGTGATCTCGCCGTACTGACCACCGAGCACCTCCTGAAGCTTGCGGGCAAAGACGGCATCGGGTTTGTCGGGTGTGGCTGTGAACTGCAGTTCCTGCTTGTGGAAGAACATTTCTCTCCTTCGATCGCGCTAGCCTGCTGAGGGCGGCGGGGCCGCATTCTGCGGCGCACGGATGAGACGGCTCAGGGCCGCCGGGCGGCCTCCTCTGCGGTGGGCTCGGCACGGCG
>DAMDHZ010000031.1:347-29819 GCA_032101665.1 Brachybacterium sp.
GGAAGGAACGACACGCCGATCATGGTGAGGGCGAGGGCGAAGTGGAGCCAGTCATCGGCGGTGTTCAAGGGCACGAAGTTCGCCATCGAGTCCTTGCCGATGACGAGTCCGTAGATCCACAGCACCGCGTAGAGGATGCCACCGACGAGCAGGTACGACCGTGCCGACCCGGCTCGCCTCGAGAGGGCGAGACCGGCGATGCCGTAGAGGAGGTGGACGATGTTGTGCAGCACGGACACCTGGAAGACGCCCAGCAGCATCGCCCCGGAATGGTGACCGCCCATCTGCATCGACCCGACGTTCGTCGTCAGGCCGGGGATGAACCCGGCGATACCGACGATGAGGAAGATGATCCCGTACAGCAGCGCGGCCAGCCGCACCGGGGAGCGCCCCTTGACGGTGGCACCAGGGCTGGTGGCGGGATTCGAGGCATTCATCGACGATCCTCCGATCGTGAGCTCCGCTCCGTGACGTGGATCGCACGCTACGTCGATGTCGACAACCCTTCAAGGGAACCGACCGGTCGGGTCTGCCTCGCTGAATGCGGTGCGGGCGCCCCGCGCCGGCCCCGGCTCAGCCGTGCGCGGCGGCCCTCGCGGCGCCCGGGAGCGCCTCGGCGATGCGGTCGAGCGTGTCGTCGTCGTGGGCCGTCGAGACGAACCAGGCCTCGAAGGCGGACGGCGGCAGGTAGACCCCCGCGTCGAGCATCGCGTGGAAGAAGCGGGCGAACGCAGCGGTGTCCTGGGCCTTGGCGTCGGCGTAGGTGCGCACGGGCGCCTCCCGGAAGAACACCGAGAACAGCGTCCCCGCCGTCTGCACGGTGTGTGGGACGCCCGCCGTGGTGAGCGCGTCGGCGACGAGCTGCTGCAGGGTCGAGGACGTCCGCTCGATCGCCGCGTAGGCGTGCTCGTCGAGCTGGGCGAAGGTCGCGAGTCCGGCGGCGGTCGCGAGCGGGTTCCCCGACAGCGTCCCGGCCTGGTAGACGGGGCCGGCGGGTGCGAGCTGCGCCATCAGGTCGGCCCGTCCGCCGAACGCGCCCACGGGCAGGCCGCCGCCGATCACCTTGCCGAAGGTCATGAGGTCCGGCGCCCATGCGTCGTCGCCGGACGCGGATCCGTCGATGCCGTAGTAGCCCTCGCGCGAGGCGCGGAAGCCGGTGAGCACCTCGTCGGTGATGAGCAGGGCGCCCGCGGCGTGCGCGGTGTCGGCGAGGAAGCGGTTGAAGCCGACGCCGTCGCCCTTCTCGCCTCCGCTCGGGGGCACGACGCCCATGTTCGCGGGCGCGGCCTCGGTGATGATGGCGGCGATCTCGTGGCCGCGCTCGGCGAACAGCGCGCGGATCGCGGTCCGGTCGCCGTAGGGCACGACGACGGTGTCATGGGCCGTCGCCGTGGTGACGCCCGCGCTGCCGGGCATCGCGAAGGTCGCGACCCCGCTGCCGGCCTCGGCGAGCAGCGCGTCGACGTGACCGTGGTAGCAGCCCGCGAACTTCACGATCACGTCGCGGCCGGTCGCGGCGCGTGCGACGCGCAGCGCGCTCATCGTGGCCTCGGTGCCGGAGTTGACCAGGCGCAGGGACTCCACGGGCCCGATGCGGGAGACGACCTCCTCGGCGAGCGTGACCTCGCCCGGCTGGGGTGCGCCGAAGGACAGGCCCCGACCGGCGGCCTCGCGCACCGCGTCGACGACGAGCGAGTTGGCGTGGCCCAGGATCATCGGGCCCCACGAGCCGACGAGGTCGACGTACTCGCGGCCGTCGACGTCGCGCAGCAGGGCGCCCGCCGCCGAGTCGATGAAGGGCGGGGTCCCACCCACGGAGCCGAAGGCGCGCACGGGCGAGTTGACGCCCGAGGGGATGACGCGGCGGGCGCGCGCGAAGAGCTCCTCGGAGAGGGCGCCGTCGGTCGGGTCGGCGTCGGGGTCGAGCGGAACGGGGACGGCGGTCTGGTCGTTGGTCATGGGATCTTCCCGGGTCGACATCAGGATCAGGCGAACTCGCGCAGGTGCTCGGGCAGGCCGCGCTGCAGCCAGAGGGCGACCTCGCTCGCGTAGTAGGTCAGGACGCTCGTCGCGCCGGCGCGGCGGAAGGCGAGCAGGGACTCGAGCACGGTGCGCTCCCGGTCGAGCCAGCCGTGCGCGCACGCGGCCTCGATCATCGCGTACTCGCCGGAGACCTGGTAGGCGCCCACGGGCACGGGGGAGGCCTGGGCGACGTCGCGCAGCACGTCGAGGTAGGGCAGGCCCGGCTTGACCATCACCAGGTCGGCACCCTCGGCGACGTCGAGCGCGAGCTCCCGCAGCGCCTCGCGGCCGTTGGCGGGGTCCTGCTGGTACGTGCGGCGGTCGCCCGTCAGCGATGAGTCGACCGCCTCGCGGAACGGGCCGAAGAACGCCGAGGCGTACTTCGCGGTGTAGGCGAACAGGCCCACGTCGGTGAAGCCCTCGGCGTCCAGGGCGCCGCGGATCGCCGCGATCTGGCCGTCCATCATGCCCGACGGGCCGAGCAGGTGCGCGCCGGCGCGGGCCTGGGCGAGCGCCATCTCGCGATACCGCACGAGGGTCGCGTCGTTGTCGACGCGACCGGAATCGTCGAGCACGCCGCAGTGGCCGTGGTCGGTGAACTCGTCGAGGCACAGGTCGGCCATGATCACGGTCGCCTCACCGAGCTCGGCGCGCAGGGAGGCGAGCCCGCGGTTGAGCACCCCGTCGGGGTCGGTGGCACCGGAGCCGACGGCGTCCTTGGTCTCGGGCACGCCGAAGAGCATGAGCCCGCCGACGCCGCGGTCGACGGCCTCGCGGCCGGCCGCGACCAGGGAGTCCTCGGTGTGCTGGAGGACGCCCGGCATCGAGGCGATCTCACGCGGCGCGCCGAGGCCCTCGCGCACGAACATCGGCAGGATCAGGTCGCCGGCGCGCAGGGTGTTCTCGCGGACGAGCGAGCGGACGGCGCCGGTGGTGCGCAGACGACGGGGGCGGATCAGAGGATCGGACATCACGCTTCCAGGGTAGGTCTCAGGGCCTCGGCCACGGCTGTGACGAGGGCCTCGGTGGTGGGGGCCGCCGCCTGCACGTCGACGCGCAGCCCGGCGTCGCGGGCGGCCGCGCTCGTGGGGGTGCCGATGGTCACGACGCGGGTGCGGGCGGCGAGTCCGAGGGCCGCGGCGCGGCGCGCGATCATCGAGCTCGTGAGCACGATCACGTCGTAGGCGCCGGCGCGCACGTCGTCGACGACGCGGTCGTCGAGCACGGTCTCGACGGGTCGGTAGGCGGTCTCCCGCCGTACGCGGTATCCGCGTGCGGCCAGGCCGTCGGGCACGGTGGGGGCGGCGGCGGCCGAGAGGGGCAGCAGCACGGCCTCGGAACCCGAGGGGTCGGGCATCTCGGCGACGAGGCTCGCTCCCGATCCGCGCGCCACGAGGTCCGCCGCGACACAGCGGGCGCGCAGGGCGGCGGCCGTGCCCGGGCCGACGACGGCCGTGCGCGTGGTGGCCGGCACGACGAGGCGTCCCGCGTTCGACGCGTCCGCCGTGCCGAGCCGGCTCAGGGCGTCGACCGCGACGGCGCTCGTGAGCACGAGCCAGGCGAAGCGGCCCGCGGCGAGCTCGGCGACGGCCTCGCGCAGGGAGTCCCCGTCCTCGGGCACGAGCTCGAGGAAGGGGACGTGGTCCACGGCGTGCCCGTCGGCGCCCAGGCGCTCGGCGAGGGCGTCGCCGCTGCCCGCCGGGCGGGCCACGAGCACGCGGGAGCTCACGCGGGCTCGCCCGGGTTCTCGACGGCGGCGCCCTCCTGGGCGGCGACGGCGTCGGCGGT
Organism: Brachybacterium sp.; assembly: GCA_032101665.1. GTDB lineage: Bacteria > Actinomycetota > Actinomycetes > Actinomycetales > Dermabacteraceae > Brachybacterium. The sequence goes on from DAMDHZ010000031.1 coordinate 4,158, forward strand.
CGTGGGCGGTGCGGCCAGCACCTCCGCGGCACCCTGCTCGAGGAGCGAGGCAGCCAGGCGCGTCCCGAGGTCGGCGGCGATCACGGTGAACGCCTCGCGCGGTGCGTCCAGGTCGATCGCGGCCACGAGGGTGTCCTCGAACACGTGCGCGGCGTCGGGGGAGATGGCGAGCGCGCGCAACTCGAGCTGACCGTCGCGCACGGTGCCGAGGGCCGCGACGGGGGCGCTGCAGCCCGCTTCGAGCGCGCGCAGCAGGGCGCGCTCGGCGGTGACGGCGGCCCGCGTCGCGGGATCGTCCTCGGCGTCGGCGGCCCGGGCGAGATCGCCGCCGAGGGCCAGGTCGCTCGCGCGGCACTCGACGGCGAGCGCCCCCTGCGCGGGCGCGGGGAGCATCACGTCGACGTCGAGCAGCTCGGTGATCGCGTCGGCCCGGTCCAGGCGGCGCAGTCCGGCGGCGGCCAGCACGACCGCGTCGAGGTCGGCGGCCGGTCCCAGCGCCCGGGCGAGGCGGGTCTCGACGTTGCCGCGCACCCCCACCACGTGGAGGTCCGGGCGCGCGCGCAGCAGCTGAGCGGCGCGGCGCGGGGATCCCGTCCCCACGCGGGCCCCGGTGGGGAGCTCGGCGAGGGTGAGCCCGTCGCGCGCGCACAGGGCGTCGCGCACGTCCTCGCGGGCGGGCATGCATGCGATGGCGATCCCGTCGGCCGGCTGGGTCGGGAGGTCCTTGGCGGAGTGCACGATCGCGTCGACCTCGCCCGCGAGCAACGCCTCGCGCACGGCGGTGACGAACACGCCCGTCCCGCCGATCTGCGCGAGCGGGCTGATCCGGTCGCGATCGCCGTGGGTCGACACGTGAACGAGCTCCGCCTCGCCGTCGCCCGGCAGCCGGGCCGCGATCTCCCGGCCGATCTGGGCGGACTGGGCGAGCGCGAGTGCCGAGGCGCGCGTGCCGATGCGGAGGGTGCTCATGCGGGGCGGGCCTCCGAGGCGGCCGCCGCCCGCGCGGCCGTCACCGCTCGCAGCCCGGCCGCGATGTCCTCGAGGGACTGGGCAGTGGGATCCGGTCGGGCGTCGGCGCTGCGCGCCGCCTGGCAGCAGGTGCGCCCGCACGTGCCGACGGGCACCCCGCAGCCGACGGCCGGCACCCGGGTGGCACCGGGGACGAGGTGCTGCTCGATGAGGTCGGCCAGCATCGCGATGAACCGAGGGTCCGTCCCAGAGGTCGCGACCCGGCGGAACCCGAGGTGGTGCTCGGCAGCCGTCTCCTTCGCCTCGGTGTCGAGGTCCCAGATGACCTCGACGTGGTCGGTCACGAAGCCGATCGGCACGACGATGACTGCCGTCTTCCCACCGTCGGCGGCCAGGGTCCCGATGACGTCGTTGATGTCGGGCTCGAGCCACGGGATGTGCGGTGCCCCGGAACGGGACTGGTAGACGAGCTGCCACGAGGGCACGGCGGTGGTCTCGGCGTCGACGACGTCCGCGCTCGCTGCGTCGTCGTCATCGGCGGCCAGCTGCTCGATCACCCAGCGGCAGGCGGTGAGGTGCTGGGCGACGTACCACCCGCCCTCGGCGACCTGCGGGTCGGTGGACCCGCTCATCGGGGGGCCGGACGTCCGGGACATCGTCAGCGGGATCGAGTGCGTCGAGAACAGGATCTCGATGTGCTCGGGCGCGTGCCCTTCGGCGCGCAGCTCGGCGATCGCGGTGCGCACGCCGTCGGCGACGGGCTCGAGGAAGCCCCGCTGGTCGAAGTAGGACGGGACCTTGTCGATGGTCACTTCACCGAACAGGCCGTGCTGCTCGAGTCCGAGGGCGAAGTCCTCGCGATACTGGCGGCACCCGGAGTACGAGGAGTAGGCGCTCGTGACGAGCGCGAGCACGCGGCGGTGGCCGTCGGCGTGGAGGGAGGCGATCGCATCGCCCGTGTAGGGCTCCCAGTTGCGGTTGCCCCAGTACACGGGCAGGTCGATCAGGCGGCCCTCGAGCTCCTTCTCCAGTGCCGCGATCATCGCGCGGTTCTGGTCGTTGATGGGCGAGCGGCCCCCGAGGGCGCGGTAGTGGCCCGCGACCTCCTCGAGGCGCTCGTCGGGGATCCCGCGGCCGCGGGTGACGTTGCGCAGGAACGGCAGCACGTCGTCCTGGCCCTCGGGGCCCCCGAAGGACGCGAACAGGATCGCGTCGTACGGGGCCGGGGCGGGCGTGCGCGCGATCGAGGCGACGGCCTCGGCCGTCCCGCTCTCGACCGATGTGGCCTCGAGCGACTCGGCCTCGATCGGTTCCGGGTCTGCGGATGCGGTGGCCTGGGCTGCGGTATGGATGCTCATGGTGTCCTTTTCTTCGGCGACGGGGACGGGGTCGGGCTCAGGCGAGCAGCGCGGCGACCTCGGCGGAGGTGGCGAGGCGGCGGCCGACGTGGAAAGGCAGCTCGTCGCGCACGTGCAGGCGGGCCCGGGAGTAGCGGAGATGGCGCATCATGTCGACCAGGTCGTGGAGGTCGTCGGCCTCGAACGAGAGCAGCCACTCCCAGTCACCGAGCGCGAAGGCCGCCACGGTGTTGGCGTTGACCTGCGGGAAGTCGCGGCCCAGCATGCCGTGCTCGATGAGCATCTCGCGACGCTCCTCCTCGGGCAGCAGGTACCACTCGTAGGAGCGGGTGAAGGGGTAGACCGTGACCCACTCGCGCGCCGTCCGGGAGGGGGACATGAAGGCGGGCGCATGGGTGCGGGAGAACTCGGCCTGGCGGTGCACGCCGACCGCGCTCCACGCGCGGACCAGGCCGTCGGCGCTCCACGAGCGCTCGAGGACCCGCAGGGCGTGCTGGAGGCTCTCGGGGCGCTCCGCGATCAGCCACACCAGGAGGTCGTCCTCGGGGCGGAAGCCCGAGGCGTCGTACAGGCCCCGCACGGTCACGTCGAGGCCCTCGATCGCGGCCACGACGCGGTCGATCTCCGCGGCGAGCTGTTCGGACGTGGACGAGGCCCCGGTGCCGTCGGCGCTGCCGGGCGCGCCCGTGCGCGTGAACACGGTGTACGAGGTGTAGCGGAGGATCTCGCGCCCCTCACCGCCCTCGTCGACGGGAGCGGGGGCGGCGGCATGCGGGTCGGTCATCGTGGACGTCCTTCCGAGGCGGGTGAGGCGGTGGTGGATGAGTCTGCGTCGATGGACGGGTCAGGAGCGGTGCGCCGGCGCCGGCGCTCCGCGGCGGCCATCGCGTCGAGCCCGGTGCCGTCGCGCCACGAGCCGACGAGCTCGAGGGCGCGGGGATCCGCGGCCAGCAGCTCGGTCAGGCGGTCGAGGGCCTCCCGATGGCCGGGCAGCGCCTGGCGCATGGCGTCGGGCCACGTGATGACGGCCGCGCCGCGCAGCTGCGCACGGTCCAGGTCGCGGGTGAGGATCGCGGAGGCGTCGGCGAGCGCCCGATCGACGATCGTGCTCGCGCCCCCGGTCACCTCGAGGGCGCTGTCGTCGGCAGGCAGCTCCTCGCCCGGCCGCCCGTAGGACAGGCGCACGACGTGTAGGCCGTGCGCGGCCTCGCGCATGTGCTCCCATTTCGCACTCGCATGGGTGAGCGCCTTGGCGCGCACGCCGCGCGTGCCCGGTGCCACGAGGGCGCCCGTGCCCGACGGCGCGACGTCGAGGGCGGGCGCGTCGAGCACGAGGACGACGAGGCGCACGGGGGAGGAGGGCGCCTCGGGGATCGCGCGGGCAACGGCGGGAGCGGCGTCGACGAGCAGGGCGCGCGCCGTGTCGGGCGGCACGGCGAGCACGAGGGAATCGGTCTCGAGGAGCTCGGGCGCCGCGTCGCCCGCGGTCTCGAGGCGCGCCCGCCACGTGGAACCGTCGCGCTCGATGCCTACGACCCGCACACCGGTGCGGACGGCGGCGCCCGTCGCCTCGAGCTCGCGGCGAAGCGCACGCGGGAGCTCGGCCATCGTCGGCGCGACCGAGCGCACCGCGGTCCCCGCGCTCGATCGGCGCGGGCGCAGGGCGCGGACGGCCCCCGCGAGCGAGCCGTGCTCGCGCACCGCAGCGGGCAGGCGGGGCTGGATGGCCGCGAGCTCGAGGGTCTCCGGATCCGAGGAGTGGACGCCGCCCACGACGGGGGCCACGAGGCGATCGGCGACGCGGCGGCCCATGCGGCGGCGCACGTAGGCGCCGATGGTCACGCCGTCGGTCAGCCCCCAGCGGGCCGGGAGCACGCGATCGAGGGCGGCGCGCAGGGCGCCCGCGGTGCCGAGCACGGTGCGGGCCTCGCGGGACAGCGGCCGGCCCGGGATGCCGAGCAGCCCGCCGCGGGGGGAGGGCAGGGACCCGGCGTCGGAGACGAGCCGGCTGCCGCGTCCGGCGGCGGGGGACACGAGGTGCTCGGCGAGCCCGAGCTCGCCCAGCAGTTCCTCGACGGCGCCCGAGGTGACGGAGAAGGCCTCCGCCCCGGCGTTGACCTCGATGCCGCCGACCTCGACGGCCCGCACGGCGCCGCCGACCTGGTCTGCGGCCTCGAGCACGGTGACGGCCTCGCCGCGCGCGGCATGGCGGCGCGCCGCGAGGAGCCCCGCGATGCCGCCGCCGACGACGAGGGTGCGCGTGGTCATGAGCGGACGGGCTCCGCATGGAGGAAAGAGACGAGATCGGTGAGCACGTGCGGGTCGGTCTCGGGAGGCACGCCGTGCCCGAGGTTCACGACGTGACCGGGGGCGCCGGCGCCCGCGTCGAGCACGGCACGGGCCTCGGCGTACCGGGCGCGCTCGGAGGTGAACAGCACGGCGGGATCGATGTTGCCCTGGACCGGGACGCCGGGGCCGAGCAGGTCGAGCGCCCGGTCCAGTCGCAGCCGGTGGTCGACGCCCACGACGGTCGCGCCCGCGTTGTGCAGGGCGGGCAGGAGGTGGGCGGCTCCGACCCCGAAGTGCACACGCGGGACCGGGAGGTCGGCGACGGTGCGCAGTACGGCGGCCGAATGGGCCAGCACGTGATGGCGGTAGACGTCCTCGGAGAGCGAGCCGACCCAGGAGTCGAAGAGCTGGACGGCGCTCGCACCGGCCAGGACCTGCGCCCGCAGGAAGCGACCTGAGGCCTCGGCGACCCACGCGGCCAGGCGCGCCCACACCTCGGGGCGTTCGCGCATGAGGGCACGAGTGCGCAGGTGATCGCGGCTCGGGCCGCCCTCGACCATGTAGGAGGCGACCGTGAAGGGGGCGCCGCAGAAGCCGATCAGGGGTACCGGGCCGAGCTCCGCGGTCGCCAGGCGCACCGCGTCGCGGATCGGCTCGAGCGCGGCCTCGTAGTCGTCGTCGAGGTCCGGCAGGGCCCGCACGTCGTCCTCGGTGCGGATCGGCTGGGCGAAGACGGGACCGCGGCCCGGTTGGATCTCGACGTCGAGGCCCGCGAGGTAGGCGGGCACGACGATGTCGGAGAAGAAGATGCCGGCGTCCACGCGGTGCCGGCGGACGGGCTGGACCGTGATCTCGGCGACCAGGTCGGGGCGCTGGCAGGCCTCGAGCATCCCGGTGCCCTCGCGAACGCGCCGGTACTCGGGCAGGGAGCGCCCGGCCTGGCGCATGAACCACACGCTCGGCGCCGCGTCGATGGGTTCCCCGCGGTAGCGGCGCAGGAGGGGGGCGTCAGCCGTGCCGCCCGCGCTCGTCGGGCGCTGCAACGGGTGGTCGGCGGCCAGGGCGCGGTGCCGGGAGGACGGCATGACGGCGACGCCAGTTTCTGACGCCCCGTCGTCAAAAGTGGCCTCTGACGTGCGGTTTGTTTCCATCGTCCGTCCATTGTGCACGCCTCGGGGGTGGGGTGCGCGCACATGGTGCGGAGCGTGTGGGACGGCTCACCCGGGTCGGCCCGACCGGATCCGCCGATGGTCCCGGGTGCCTACCATGAGGCATGCTCGTCGCCCTCCGTGCCACCCACGAGCACCTCGATCTCGGGGTGCTCGATGCCCTCACCCGGGGATCCGAGCACCTCGGGCACGTGATCGAGAAGCTCAACGCGCAGGCGGCGGTCCAGGCCCTCGACGTTCCCGAGGCCGCCGTCGAGGAGACGACCCCGCCGCTCGCGGGCTGGGTGGTCGTCTCCACGTGCAACCGCCTGGAGATCTACCTCGACGCGCACCGCTTCCACGACGGCGTGGACCTCGCCGCGCGCGCCGTCGCCGCCACGAGCTCCCTGAGCGCCGAGCAGGTGGCCCTGTGCCTCGAGGCCGCGATGGGGGCGCCCGTCGCCGAGCACCTGTACGAGGTGACCGCGGGACTGCGCTCGATCGTGCTCGGCGAGGCCGAGATCGCGGGCCAGGTCCATGCGGCGTTCGAGCGGGCGCACGCGGCGGGACACACCTCGCCCATGCTCAACGACCTGTTCCAGATCGGCTTCCGGTACGCCAAGCAGGTGGCCGCGCGCACGCCCGTCGGTGCCGCGGGCCGCAGCGGGGTCGCGATCGCGCTCGATCGCGCCGCGGACATCCTGGGCCCTCTCGAGGACCGCTCGGTGCTCGTGATCGGGACCGGCGCCTACGCGCGGCTGGGCGTGGCCGAGCTGACCCGGCGCGGCGTGTGCGATGTAAACGTGCACTCCGCCTCGGGGCGCGCGGTCGCCTTCGCCGAGCGACAGGGCGTGGCCGCGATCGAGACGGCCCAGCTGCCCGACCGCCTGCGGGAGGCCGATCTCGTGCTCGCGTGCTCCGGGCGCGGCACGAGCCTGTTCCCCGAGCTGTTCCTGCACGCCGGACCGACGCTCGTCCTCGACCTCGCTCTCCACTCGGATCTGCATCCGCTCGTGCGGCATCTCGCGGACGTGCAGGTCCTGGACCTGACCGACCTCACGATCGAGGCCGACGACACGGCGGCGCCCGCGCTCGCCGAGGCCCGCACGATCGTCGCCGAGGGCGTCGAGGCGTTCCGCTCCCGCCAGGAGTTCCGGCGCGTGGACCCGGCGATGGCGGCGCTGCGCCGCAGCGTCAACGAGGCCGCCGACGCCGAGATCGCCCGGCTCCGCCGCGGCCGGGCCCAGGACGAGGCGGACGCGCTCGCGGCCGACGTCGAGCGCTCGATCCGCCGCATCCTGGCCAAGGTGATGCACTCGCCGACCACGCGCGCGCGGCGGCTCGCGCAGGAGGGCAACGCGGAGGAGTTCGTGGACGCCTTCCACACGATCTTCGGGATCGACATCTCCGCTCCCGACGGCGAGGTGACCGCGGGGCGCGAGGGCGCGCCGGCCGGGTGGATGCGTCTGGACCAGACCGTGCCCCCGGCGCTCGACGGCGCCGAGCTCCCGGCCCCCGACCGCACGGCGGTCGCCGCCGAGCTCGTGCGGGCCGCCACCCGGCGAGAAGGAGGGGCCGCATGCCCGATCGAGATCCCGTGACCGACCCGGCATCTCCCGCGAACTCCTCCGCCGACGCGGGCGAGCGGATGCGCCGCGCCTACACCGCGCTGCCCGCTCTGCTCGAACGGCACGAGCCGACCGACGGCGTGGTGATGGCCGCCCGCATGGAGCTCGCGGAGGCGTGCGCCGAGGCCGGGGAGCTCGAGAGCGCGCTCTACCAGGCCGACGAGCTGGTCAAGGACGCCGAGCGGGTCGTGGGCCCCGAGCACGAGGCGAGCGTGCGCGCCCGGGAGGTCACGCGGCGGATCCGGCGCTTGGCGGGGTTCCCGGAGATCTGAGGGCACGGCGGCACCCGCGCGGTATCGCATGATGCGCGAAGGCACGCCACGCCCTGGGTCCCCGGGGCGGCCGGCTGGTCAGGGCCGTCCCATGGACTCATACGTCCAACCCGCATCGCGCCATCGCTGAGGGTCGAGGGCGTTGCGACCGTCGATGATCCAGGGGGTGGCCACCACCTCCCGCAGGGCCACCGGATCTAGGTCCCGGAACTGGGCCCACTCGGTCAACAGGAGCACGATGTCGGCGTTCTGGGCGGCGGTGTGCGCATCGGGGGCGATGGAGAGGTTGGGCCGCTGGGCATGGACGTTGTCGGCGGCCGCTGGATCGGTCACGACCACGTCGGCGCCGCGCCCGGAGAGCTTCGAGGCGATGTACAGGGCGGGCGACTGGCGGATGTCGTCGGAGTCGGGTTTGAAAGCCGCGCCGAGCACTGCGATCCGCTTGTGGGTGAGGGTGCCGCCGAGCGCGCGATGGGTCATGTTGACCACCCGGTCGCGCTGGCGGCTGTTGAGGGAATCGACCTCGCGCAGGAACGAGAGGGCATCGGTGACGCCGAGCTCGCCGGCACGGGCCATGAACGCCCGGATGTCCTTGGGCAGGCATCCGCCGCCGAACCCGATGCCGGCACGCAGGAACTTCGGGCCGATCCGGTCGTCGTAGCCGATCGCGCGGGCGATCGTGGACACGTCCGCGCCGCTGGCCTCGCACACCTCCGCGATCGCGTTGATGAAGGAGATCTTCGTGGCCAGGAACGAGTTGGCCGACACCTTCACCAGCTCTGCCGTCGCGTAGTTCCCGACCACGAGCGGGGTGTCTGCCGCCAGTGAGGACGCGTAGACCTCGTCGAGGATCTGGTGAGCGGCTTCGGCCTCGTCCGGGTCCTCGGGCAGGCCGTACACGATCCGGTCGGGTCGCAGCGTGTCCTCGACCGCGAATCCCTCGCGGAGGAACTCGGGGTTCCAGGCGAGCAGGGCTGAGGAGCCCGCCTCGGCCAGGCGCTCACGGAGACGGGCGGCGGTGCCGACCGGAACGGTGGAGCGTCCGACCACGAGGCTGGGGCCGTCCGGGGAGCGATCGAGGTGGGGCACGAGGGCGTCCAGGGCCGCATCGACGTAGCGCAGGTCCGCCGCCCGCCCGTCGATCTGCTGCGGGGTGCCCACACAGATGACATGGACCTGCTGGGTCGCAGCCTGAGCGTAGTCCGTCGAGAAGCGCAGGCGCCCCGTGCGGAGCGACTCGGCCAGCAGGTCGTCCAGGGCGGGCTCGAAGAACGGGGCCCGGCCCTCGCTGAGAGCTGCGACCTTCGCCTCATCGACGTCCAGACCCACCACGTCATGCCCCAGCGACGCCATTGCCGCCGCGTACACCGCGCCCAGATACCCGCATCCGATCGTTGTGAGTTTCACAGCGCGACACCCTATCGTGGAACTCCGGCTTCACCGTTTCCTTCGAATCGCCCTCGTGGCCGTGACCCGCACCCGACTCTCCAGGCGAGGATGATGCACGCCAGATTCTCCATCCGAGGGCGCGCCCTCGGCGCCCTCGCCCTCGTGCTCGGCATGTTCCTCACCGTCGTCGCATGGGCGGTCTCCTCGCCGGTCGGCGCGGTCCCCGACGAGTTCGACCACATCGTCCATGCCTACGGCGCCGCGACGGGGCAGACTCTGCCGGGTCTCGTGCACGAGGAGACGATCGACGGCCGGACGTTCACCATGGTGCGATATCCGACCGCCCTGGAGGACTTCCCTCCGCCGGAGTGCTACCAGTTCAACTCGTCTGCCACGCCATGCGCCGCCGAGAGCCATGGCCAGGGGATGGTCTCGGGCACGAGCGGCATGACGCGATACCCCATCGCGTACTACGTCCCGGTCGGTGTCGTTCTCTGGCTGGGCACCGCCGTGGGGCTCGGCGGCCCGGTCACGCTCGTCCTGGCGCGCCTCGTCTCCGGGCTCATCTCCGTTCTGGTGGTGGCTCTGACCGCCGTGATCCTCGGCCGGCGCTTCGACCGTCGACCCGTCGCGGCGGTCCTGGCGCTGTGCATGGTCCCGATGACCTGGTTCCTGTTCGCCTCGATCAATCCGAACGGGCTCGAGATCTCGGCGGCGATGCTGCTGGCGGCGGTGGTCTGCTGCCTTCGCCAGGATGCCGTGACCGGCTCGCGGCTCCGGCGCGATGTGCTGTGGCTGTTCCCGATCGCGATCCTCGTGCTCGGCATGACGCGGCCGCTCAGCGCCATCTGGACGTGCGGGCTCTGCCTGCTCGTGCTCGTCCCGGTGCGCCGGGCGGCAGAGGCGGCGGGTCGGCGGGTGCCGCTGCTCATGGGGCCGCGCTGGTGGGCTGTGGTCACGGTGCTGTGTGCGCTGAGCACCGTCGCCTGGCTGGCCTGGACGTCGTCGGTGCGTGGCGGTGAGGCAGGGGAGGATCGCATGGGGGCATGGAACGCCCTGCCGTTCGCTGCCCGTCTCGTCGCCGTGCTGCAGCAATGGGCGAGTCTCGTCTTCAATGGTTTCGGGCACCTCGGGTGGGTCGACACTCCGACGCCGTTCGCGCTCTTCGTGCTCTGGGTCGTGGCAGCGGCCTGGGTGCTCGGACGCATGTCGCTCGGCCGGGTCCGCCCCGCCATCGGGCTCGGACTGGTCGGTGCCTACGGCCTCCTCATGACGACCGCGATCTTCCTCGAGAGCTATCTCAGCGCGTTCGCATGGCAGGGCCGCTACTACCTTCCCGTTCTGGCGGCCACGGCCGTCCTCTGCATTCCCGCCATGCAGGCACGTGCGCTCGAGTCGCGACAGCTGAGCCGCGCCACCGCTCTGATCGTGGTCGCGGGCGCCTGCGCAGCCCTCGCCGCTCTGATCTGGTCCACGTGGCGCTACGTGTACGGCTTCCATGAGCCGATAGTCCGGTTCGATGCCATGCCGTATCCGTGGCGGAGCCCGCAGTGGATGCCGGTCATCGGCACGGTCGGCGTCTTCCTCGTCGGGGCCGTCGGCCTGGCCGTGGCGACGGCAGCGGCGCTCCTGCCCTGGAGCCGGGTCTCGACGGGTCCGGCGAGCCCTGTGCTCAGCCCGCGGTCGGCCAGCTCGTTTCCGACGTCGGAGGCGGGCCGGCTGGTGGCACGGCCGCCGTCGGGTCGGCACCGCCGGCAATGAGTGCCTGCACGGTGAGGCAGGAAACGGACCTCACACCGAGGCTGTGCCCTGCCCCACGAAACCGCGGGACCACATTGGATAGCCTGATTCGACGACGTGCCTGCTGATCCCATGACCCCTCGACTCGGCACATCGTCCGGAGCCGGAACGTCCCGGCAGAGAAGAGGTGACGGCCGTGAAGGTCTTCGTGCAGGTTCCCTGCCTCAATGAGGAGCTGACGCTGCCGAGCGTCCTCGACTCGATCCCGCGGGAGCTCCCCGGCGTCGACCAGGTCGAACTGCTGGTCATCGATGACGGCTCGACCGATCGGACGGTCGAGGTGGCCCGGGAGCACGGCGTCACCCACTTCGTTCGGCACGCGCGGAACATGGGCCTGGCCAGGTCGTTCCGTGACGGCATCGACTACGCCCTCGCCCACGGCGCCGACATCGTGGTCAACACCGACGGCGACAACCAGTACAAGCAGGAGCGGATCGCAGACCTGATCGCGCCCGTCGTCAACGGAGAGGCGGACATCGCGATCGCCGACCGCCAGACCGCGACCATCGCGCATTTCTCGCCGTTCAAGAAGCGGATGCAGAGATTCGGCTCCCACGTCGTCAACCTCGCCGCCGAGACCGACCTGCCCGACGCCGCCTCGGGATTCCGCGCCTACTCCAAGGCGTCCCTGCTGCGCCTGAACGTCGTCACGCAGTTCTCCTATTGCATGGAGACCGTCATCCAGGCGGGCAACAAGCGCCTGCGCATCGCCTCGGTCCCGATCACGACGAACCCCAAGACGCGCGAGTCGAGGCTGTTCACCAACATCTTCCAGCACATGATGAAGTCCGGTTCGGCGATCGGACGCGCATACCTGATGTTCAAACCGCACAGGGTGCTGGGCTGGCTGGCCGCCGTCACCGGTGTCATCGGGGTGGTCCCCTTCATCCGCTTCCTGGTGTTCGCCCTCCTGGGGCAGAGCGAGGGACATCTCCAGTCGCTCATCTTCGGCACCACCCTCCTGACTCTGGCCTTCCTGAGCCTGGTCCTGATGATCATCGCGGATCTGCAGCGGACCAATCGCGTCCTGCTCGAGGAGCTGCTCGAGCGGACCAAGACTCTGCAGTACGGGGATCCCCGAGTCCCCGTCCCGGTGGCCCCCGCGGTCGACGGGGACACGGTGCCGGTGCTCACGCCCTCTCTCGCCGGTGAACGTCAGCGGACGAGGGAGTCGGACCTCGTCGGACGTTCCGCATGAGGCGCCTGCTGGCCTTCGGCACGTTCGATCTCGACCGCCACCCTCGGGCGCGCGTCCTCCTCGAGGGGCTCTCGTCCACCTGGCAGGTCGCGTCCTTGAATCGCCCGCTCGGCTTCTCGACCGCAGAACGCGTGCGCATGCTCGAGCAGCCGTGGCGCGTCGGGGGCTTCGCGATGCGCCTCGCCGGACGCTGGCTCCAGCTGGCGGTCGGCTCCCTGCGCTATCGGGGTGATCGCGCGCCGGATGCCCTGCTGGTGGGATACATGGGGCATTTCGACGTCCTGCTCGCGCGCCTGCTCTTCCCCCGCACCGTGATCGCCCTCGATCACCTCATCTTCGCGGCGGGGACCGCGCGAGATCGTCGAACGTCCGGCCGGGTGCTGCACCTTCTGCTGACGGCACTCGACCGCGTCGCGCTCGCTGCGGCGGACGTGCTCATCATGGACACCGACGAGCACGCGCGGCAGCTGCGGCCCCAGGAGCGACGGCGAGCGCTCGTGGTTCCTGTCGGCGCCCCCGACCGTTGGTACGGCCTCGCCGAGCGGCGCACCGGCTCTCGCGAGTCCGGCGACGCGCTCAGCATTGTGTTCTTCGGGCTGTTCACGCCGTTGCAGGGGACCCCGACCATCGCGACCGCCCTGCGCCGGCTCCATGAGAACGGGGTGCCGTTCCGGGCCACGCTGATCGGCGCGGGCCAGGACGCCGGAGTCTGCCGCGAGATCCTCGAGGGCGTCGACGAGGTGACCTGGGTGCCGTGGCTCGATGCCGGATCCCTGGCGGAGACCGTGTCCGACCACGACGTGTGCCTGGGCATCATGGGGACGACGCCCAAGGGGCTCGACGTCGTCCCCAACAAGGTCTATCAGGGCTTGGCCGCCGGGTGTGCCGTGGTGACGTCCGACACGGCTCCCCAGCGGCGCGTGCTGCGAGACGCGGTCGATTACGCCCCGCCCGGCGATGATGCCGCGCTTGCCGCTGTGCTCGCTCGATTGAGTCGCGAGCCGGACGTGCGGCGTGCTCTGCAGAGCCGCGGCCGCGTCCGGGCCCAGGAGCTTCGCGCCGATCGGCTCGTGCGGGAGCTCGACGCCCGTCTTCGGCGCCGCTCATGATGTCGCGTCTCATGGCGGTCGTCCGCTCGCCGGCAGTGCGAGCGGTCTTCCTCCTCGTCGCGCTCGCCGCCGCCGTCTGGGCCATCGTCTCCCGTCGTGCCGAGCTCGCGCAGGCGCTGGCCGACATGAGCCCGCTGGTTCCCGTGGGCGCTTTCGCCTTGGGAGCCGTCTACATCGTCCTCACCATGCTCGCGTGGCGGGCGGTGCTCGCGGACCTCGGCAGCCCGCTCGGACGCCGGGTGGCCTCGGAACTGTTCTACGTCTCCCAGCTGGGCAAGTACGTTCCCGGTGGGGTGTGGAACATCCTCGCGGTCGCCGAGCTGGGACGTGACCGGGAGATCCCCCAGCGTCGGTCCGTCGCGGCGATGCTCGTGTCGGTGCTCATCTCGTTGGTGTCGGGACTGTTCCTCGCGGCCGCGAGCGTGCCGTTCGCGCCGCCCGCGTTGGCCGATCGGTTCGGGTGGGCCCTGTTCACGCTCCCCGTCTTCGTCGTGATCCTCCTGCCCCCTGTGCTCAACCGGGTGCTCGACCTGGCCCTTCGCGTGCTGCGGCGGCCCCCGCTCGAGACGCCCGTGAGCTGGCGAGGCGTCGCCGTCGCCACGGGCTGGACGCTCTGCGCGTGGCTCGTCGCGGGGATGCAGGTGTGGCTGCTGTGCCTCGGCATGGGCGCGTCACCGTCGGTCGCCACGCTCGGCCTGAGCGTCGGCGGTTATGCCCTCGCCTGGTCGGTCGGCTTCCTCGCGATCTTCGTGCCGGCCGGAGCGGGCGTCCGGGAGGCCATCCTCGCCATCGTGCTCGGCGGAAGCCTCGGAGCGGGCGGGGTCATCGCCGTCGTCCTGCTGTCGCGCGCCATCCTCACCATCGCGGATCTGCTCCTGGGGCTCGGTGGGGTGGTGGCGCTTCGGCGGGGTCGCCGACGGGCCGCGTCGGAGGCGATGGCGGCACGGAGAGCGCCGTGAATCTTGCACAGACGTGAGGACGGTTATCGTCACTCCACGGGCCGCCAGAACTCCGCGGTCGCCCGTGACAGCAGCTCGGGGTCGGCCACCGCGCACAGCTCGCGCGCCGAGTGCATCGAGAGCAGGGCGATGCCTGCGTCGATCGTGGTGATGCCCAGCCGGGTCGCCGTGATGGGGCCGATCGTGGAGCCGCACGGGACGGCGTTGTTCGAGACGAAGGGTTGGAAGGGCACGCCCGCCTGCGCGCAGCAGCGCGCGAACTCCGCGGTGCCGATCGCATCGGTCGCGTAGCGCTGCTGGGCGTTGATCTTGAGCAGCGGGCCGCCGCCCAGCCGGGGCCGGTTGGCCGGGTCGTGGCGCTCGGGGTAGTTCGGATGGGCGGCATGACCGGCATCGCACGACAGCACCATCGAGCGGGCGAAGGCGCGCAGGCGGGAGGCCTCGTCACCACCGAGGGCCGCGTGCATCCGCACGAGCACGTCCTGCAGGAACGGGCCGGCCGCGCCCGAGCGGGTCGCCGAGCCGACCTCCTCGTGGTCGTTCGCGACGAGCAGCGCGATCGGCCCCTCGGCAGGCTCTTCCTGCGCGGCGACGTCGATCAGGGCGCGCACCCCGGCATGGGTCGAGGAGAGGTTGTCCAGACGCGCCGACGCGAACAGCTCGTCGTGCGCCCCGATGACTGCAGGCGCCTGGGCGTCGACGGTCACGATGTCGTAGCCCGCGATCGCGTCGACCTCGACGTCGGCGGCATCGGCGATCACCTGCAGCGGGTCGAGTTCGGCGCCGAGGCCCAGGATCGGCTGGAGGTGGCGCTGCGGATCCAGGCGCAGCCCCTCGGAGTTCACCTGACGATCCAGGTGCACCGCGAGCTGCGGCACGCGCGCCACGGCGCCCGTGGCCACGAGGTGCACCGTGCCGTCGGTGAGCACGACCCGGCCCGCCAGGCGGAGGTCGCGGTCGAGCCACGAGTTCAACAGCGGGCCGCCGTAGACCTCCACGCCGGCCTGGGCGAGGCCCTCGGCGCCCAGCCGCGGATGCGGCTTGAGCTTGAGGGCGGGGGAGTCCGTGTGAGCGCCCACGATGCGCCACGGCGTGTCCGCGTCGGCGGAGGACGGCGTGCTCCACGCGATGATCGAGCCGTCGCGCACCACGAAGCGGTCCCCGCGCACGTCCTCGGGTGCCCAGGCCTCGCGCTCGTCGAGCGGGGAGAAGCCGGCCTCGCGCAGGCGGCGGGCGGCCTCGTCGGCTGCATGGTACGAGCTGGGGGACGCCGTCACGAACGCGGCGAGATCCTGCGCGAAGGAGCGGGCGGTGGGCGTGGGTGACACGCCAGATGAAGCGTCTGTTGACAACGGCATTCGTCCATTGAAGCAGGCGGTGTGTCGTCTGGGCGTCCGTGATGCCTTTGCGCTACACGAGTGAGGCAGCCCTGAGAGCGATCTGATCTCGGACCGAACATGACGACACTCACTTCACCCGAGGGCGGGGAGCAGGCTCGAGGCCTCTGAGCGGTCACCTTGGCATCGACGATAGAATGGCGGATATGAGCGCTCCGGATCAGGACCTGGCCGCGCCGGGACACTTCCTGGTCATCATGCCCGCCTGGAACGAGCAGGCCGTCATCGGGGCGACGCTCCGGGAGCTGGCCCGTGCCCTTCCTGAGGCAGACATCCTGGTGGTCGACGACGGTTCGTTCGACGACACCGCGCGCCTCGCAGAGGAAGCGGGTGCCCGCGTGATGCGCCTGCCCTACAACCTCGGCGTCGGCGGTGCCATGCGCGCCGGGTACAAGTACGCACGCCGCTTCGGCTACGAGCGTGCGATCCAGGTGGATGCCGACGGCCAGCACGATCCCCGCGACATCGTGCGCGTGCTGGCGGGTCTCGAGGACGCGGACATCTCGATCGGGGCCCGGTTCGCCGACCGCGGTACGTACCAGGCGCGCGGTCCGCGGCGCTGGGCGATGGTGTTCCTGGCACGGACGATCTCACGGATCGCCCGGACCCGGCTGACGGACGTCACCTCGGGCTTCCGGGCGGCCAACCGAGCCGCGATCCGTCAGTACTGCGAGCACTATCCGGCGGAGTACCTCGGCGACACGATCGACTCGCTCGTCGTCGCGGTCCGTTCCGGGCTGACCGTCACCCAGGTGCCCGTCGAGATGCGGCCCCGCCAGGCCGGCACGCCGTCGAACAACCCGTGGAAGGCGGGGGTCTACCTCGTCCGGTCCGTCTTCGCGCTGTTCATCGCTCTGACACGACGCAAGGTGCATCCCGAGGAAAGGGCCTGACCGCGATGCCCAACAAGATTTTCGTCCTCGCGGTGGCGGTCGTCATCGTGCTGCTGGTGTTCCGTCTGCTCCGCAGCCGTGCCCTCCGCGAGAAGTACGCCGCGCTGTGGATCCTGGTCGGCCTCGGCACCGTGGTGCTCGCGGCCTTCCCCGGCCTGCTCAACCATGCGACGACCCTGCTCGGGTTCACGGTGCCGTCGAACCTGTTGTTCGTCATCAGCACGTTGCTGCTGCTGGCCGTCTCCCTGCAGCTGTCCCACGAGATCTCGGTGCTCGAGGACGAGACGCGTGTGCTCGCCGAGGAGTCGGCGATCCATCGGCTCACGATCGCCCGTCTGCATGCGCGCGTCGAGGCGCTCGAGGCGCGCACCGTGGACGGTCCGGAGCCGGACGTGGCGCCGCGGCTCGAGAAGCGCGACCCGGTTGAGCGCACGGCGCGGCTGGAGCCGGTGCGCTCACGTCGTGATGATGTGCCGCCCAAGCGCCCGCAGTGACGTGGCATCGCGGGATCTGAGCGCGAGGGGGACCGTGAGCGCCGCATAGGCGCGGGAGGTGACGTGGAGCCGCGCGGCCCGTGCGGCCCGGCGCCAGCCGAGGACATCGGCCTGGGCCGCAGCGATGCGGAAGTAGTCACGCTCGTCGTCGAAGCGACTCCCGTCCAGGAGCTTGTCGCTCGACAGGCTCGCGGAGTGCCGCCGGTACTCGAACGAGACCGTGTCGAGCGCCACGAGCTGCGCGCCGCCGTAGATCATGTCGAGCAGGAGCGCCAGGTCCAGGATGATCGGGAACCCGTCACGGAACGGCGTCGCCTGGATCGTCTCGGTCCTGAAGGCGAGCGACGGCCAGTACAGCCAGTCCCCGTGCAGGAGCGAGGTCGCGAGCGCCTCCCCGGACAGGACGTGGTCACCGCGGCCGCGGGGGCGCAGGATCTTCTGCTTGACGAGGTCCGCGAGGGTCCGGGAGGGCTCGCCGTGCTCGTCGATCAGGCGCACCCCGGGCTGGAGGACCGAGGCCTCGGGGTGGCGCTCCGAGGCCCGATGGATCTGCTCGACGTAGTTCGGGAGCAGCCGGTCGTCGCAACCGGGCATCGCCATCAGTGGAGCGCGGGCCGTCGCGACGCATGACCGGAAGTTCTCGATGATCCCCTCGTTGCTCTCCTTGCGGAGGTACCGGATGCGGTCGTCACCGATCTCCGTGATGTGGTCCCGGATCTCCGTGCCGGGGTAGGCGTCGTCGATGACCGTCAGCCGCCAGTCGGGATCGGTCTGGGCGAGGACGCTCGCGATGGTCTCGCGCATGTAGGCGGGGTCCCCCCAGTAGGGGACCATGAGGTCGATCGTGACGCCGGTCGAGGACGGACGAGACATCGCTACAGCTCCTTGGTCGCTCGCGCGTGAAGAAAGAAAGTACGGGCCCGGGGACGTGGCTTCAACGCAGCTTGCTACTGTACGTCTGTGCCGCACCACTCCCCTGACGCCGCTCGCGGAGGGCAGGAGTCTCCATCCGGCGGCCCGCTCCCGGTCGCCGTCGTGTTCTCCGCGCACCGTCCCGGCCCGCGACTGCTCGAGGCCGTCCTGGCGGCTCGGTCCGCGGGAGCCGACAGGATCGTCGTGGTGGACGACGGCACGCCTGATGACGCGACCTCCGCCCAGGCCGTGCTGGCGCGCGTGGAGGCGGAGGCCGAGCTCGTGCGCCTGTCCACGAACTCGGGTATCGCGGCGGCCCTCAACCGGGGGATCGAGGCCGTGCTGGGCCGGGAGGACGTCGCGGCGATCGTGACCCTCGACCAGGACACCGTCCTCAGGCCGCACGACCTGGAGGGCCTCCTGGACGCTCTCGAGCGCGCCGAGCGGACGTCTCTGCACGTCGCGGGGGCGGCCCCCGCGTTCATGGGCCCCCGGGCGTTCCCCACCGAGGGCACACGCGACGGCTGCGCGATCCTGAGCGATCCGATCCAGTCCGGCATGCTCGTCCGACCCGCCGTCTACCGGAGCGTCGGCCTGCTCCGCGAGGACTTCTTCATCGACGCGGTCGACACGGAGTTCGCCCTGCGCTGCCGTGCCCGCGGCATGGTCTTCGTCGCCGCGGACCAGGTGAGCCTCGATCACTCCCTGGGGCATGCCCGCCCCATCACGGTCCTCGGCAGATCGGTGAGCATCCTCGGACGGCCGCGCTCTTTCGCGCAGCACTCGCCCGTGCGGACGTACTACATGGCACGCAACGCCGCCGTGCTGCGTCGCGTCTACGGCTCGACCCCGGCGGTCTCGGCGAAGTCCCGCAGCGATCTGTTCAGCTTCGCCCTCTCCCTCGTCTACGGACCCTCCCGGCTCCGCCAGCTCCGAGCCATGGCGGCGGGGCTGCGCGATGCGCGCCGGGGCCGCCTCGGCCCCCTGCCGGAACGGCGTCTCTCCGGTCTGGTCCCGCGGCGCGATCGATGATCCGTGCCCGTGCGCAGACTCTGATCGCCCTCCCGCTCACGATCGTCCACCGGCTCGGCCTCTATGCGGTCAACGTCCTCCTGGTGACGGCGGTCGGCGTCTTCACCATCCCTGTGCTGGTCCGCGCCGTCGGCCCCGAGCAGTGGGCGCATTTCGCGGTGCTGCAGACCCTGGCGCAGATCGCTCTGATCGTGGTGATGTACGGGTGGGGCGTGGTGGGGCCCTCCTTCATCGCAGCGGCACCTCGTGACCGGAGATCGGAGCTCTACGCGGAGTCGCTCGAGGCGCGCCTCGTCCTGTACGTGGCAGCAATCCCGATCGCCGGCCTGATCGGCACGCTCCTGCTCGGCGGAGAGCATGCGCCGCTCGCCTTCGCGGCGGCCGTCGTGCTGCTCCTGCCGGGTCTCAGCGCCGGGTGGTACTTCGTGGGCACCGCCCGACCGGACCGTCTGCTGCTGCTGGACAGCTGCCCGCTCGTCGTGATGTCGATCCTCGGCCTCATCGGCGCGGGCGTGCTCGGCGCCCTCTGGCCCTACCTCGTGGGGCTCGGACTGGGCTCGGCGGCGTCCGCGGCGATCTCCGCGACGGTCGTCCTGCGCGGCGCCCGACGCGTCCACCGACGTGGCCGCCCGTTCCCCGCCCGCCTGCGGGCCGCGCTCGCGGGCCAGCGGCACGCGGTCGTCGCGACCCTCGTCAACACGCTGTACGTCTCGGCCCCGACCCTCGTGATCCAGATCCTCATGCCGTCGCGCCTGCCGGTGTACGCGCTCATGGACCGTCTGTACCGGTACGGCTCGGTCGCCTACGGCCCCGTGCAGCAGTACCTGCAGGGCTGGATCCCGGACACCGGCGGGGACGTGCAGGCGCGCAACCGGCGTATGGTCCTGGCCGTACGGAGCGCCATCGGGATCGGGCTCGTCGGGTGTGCCGTCCTCACGGGCGCGGGTCCCTTCGTGGCGCGGGTCTTCTCCCACGGGACGATCGACGTGAGAGCGCTCGACCTGTTCCCGCTTGGCGTGGCCTTCGCCGCCGTCTGCACGAGCATGACCATCGGGTACGCCTGCCTCTCACTCCTGGGCAAGGTGAGACTGGTCGCGGTCTCGACGATGGTCGGAGCCATCGTCGGCCTCCCGCTGATCATCGCCGCCGCGGCGCTGGGAGACAGCGTCCGACCGGTCGCCTGGGCGCTCGCCGTCTCGGAGGTCGCCGTCGCCACCGTGCAAGGCGTCGTCCTGTGGCGACACCTGCGCCATGAATGGTTTGATACGGTGCCCCGGTGACGCTCGATGCTCGGACACGACCAGTGGTCGGGGCGGTGATCACGGCGTTCGAACCGACCGCGGCCCTCCTGGCGGCCGTCCAGAGCGCCCTCCCCCAGGCCCGCGCCCTCGTGGTCGTCGATGACGGCTCGCAGGGCGAGGACGCGCTCGCCCTGCTCCGCCGGGTCGCCGGCCTCGGCGCGACCGTGGTCCGCCAGGAGAGCAACCGCGGGATCGGGGCCGCCCTGAACGCCGGGATCGCCGAGCTCGACGCAGCCGGCGCCGTCGACATGGTGCTCACGCTCGACCAGGACTCCGCCCTGCCCCCCGGCTTCGTCGACGTGCTGGTCGCCTCGGAGCGGGCCGCGCGGGCCGACGGCATCGCGGTCGGCATGGTGTGCCCGGGGGCTGTCGCCGGAATGCATCGTTGGGGGTCGCCGGCGGCCGCGCGCGGGTACGCGATCGGCGGGGAGCCGATCCAGTCCGGGCTGCTGATCCCCCGGGACGTGCTCGCCGAGCTGGGCGGCTTCCGGGAGAACCTCTTCATCGACGGCGTCGACTCGGACTTCTACCTCCGGGCGAAGCGGCGTGGGCTCCAGTGCGTCGTCGCCCCGGGCGCGGCGCTCGAGCACCGGCTCGGCCGCGGTCACCGCGTGGCTCTCGCGGGCCGCTCCCTCGAGCTGACGGTCGCGAGCGACTTCCGCTACTACTACCAGGTGCGCAACTTGATCCATGTGGTGCGCGAGCACGGGCGGGCCGATCCCCGATGGTCTCTCTGCGCGGTCGCGCGTGAGCTCCGGCACCTCGCGATCGTCACCGCGTTCGTGCCGGGCAGAGGTGCACGACTCGAGGAGGCGGGGCGAGGGTTCGCGGACGGTCTCCGAGGCCGGAGGGGCCGGCGTCCGGACGCACCCGCCGAATCACATGTCGCGCGGCCCTCAGGTGACGCTCGGCGCGCCACGGTGAGCGTCTGCATGGCCGCCTGGAACGGCGCCGACTACATCGCCGAACAGATCGCGTCGATCCTCGAGCAGCTCGGCCCCGAGGACGAGCTCGTGGTCGTCGACGACGCCTCGAGCGATGACACAGCGGGCGTCGTGGGCGCTATCGCCGACCCCCGGCTCCGCCTCATCCGCCATCAGACCAACGCCGGCTATGTGCGCACGTTCGAGGATGCCCTGCGGGCTGCCCGAGGCGAGCTGCTCCTGCTCGCGGATCAGGACGACGTGTGGCTCCCGGGGCGGGTGGACGCGATGGCAGCGGATCTGCGAGCAGCGGGAGTCGCCGCGACGAACCTGACCACCCTGGGCGGCCCTGCGTCGATCCGGGGACCTTTCGGGCAGCCAGATTGGCACCTCCGCGCGCGGACGTCGACTCACCACCTCCGCAACGTCGTAGGAATCCTCGCGGGCAACATGCCGTACTACGGCTGCGCCATGGGGATCCGGCGCGACGTGCTGGAGTCGGCCGTCCTGCCGTTCCCCGCCTTCCTCACCGAGTCGCACGACCTCTGGATCGCGCTCGTGGGGAACCTGACCGGCCAGATGCTCCACGATGAACGACGAACGGTGGCGCGGCGCTACCACGAGTCCAATGCGTCCCCGAACCGGCCCCGCGGCGTCCTGCCCGCTCTGCGGTCCCGTGCGCTCCTGCTGCGCTGCATCGCGGAGATCTTGCTTCACCGCCGGTGATGACGAACCGCCCTTCAACTCGTTGGCGATTTCTCGTCACTCGAACGCATGCCTGTCAGGCATGGACGCCCGTCCTGACGCTCGGTGCGCTCCGCTCTCTGCCAGGCAAGCGCGACGCACGGGCGGATCGACCACGCAAGCAGGGACGCCTCGTGAAAGTATGGGCGCGCCTCTCGCCTGCCTCCCGAGGATAGGCCGAGCGGTGAGTTGTTCTCCTTCGAATGCCGGCTGGCTGAGGTCGAATCAAGAAGCGATCCGTCGGCTACCACTGTCAGAGGCGGAGTAGTTGATGTCTTGGTATGCGCTGACCCCCGCGGTTGTAGCAGCATTGTTCGTATTCTATGTTCCCGGCTCAATCGTCATGGTGTCGGCACACTGGAAGCTTAGGCAGGCAGTTCTGCTGGCGCCCCTCGTGTCTTTAGGGGTGATCGGCCTCGCCGCCGTTGTCAGTGGCCTCTTGGGGGTGAGGTGGGGCATCGGCCCGGTGGCAGTGGCAACGGCCGTGGCAGCGGCCGTTCTGTTTGTGATTACTCTTCGCGTGCGCCGCCCGAGCGAGAAGAGGAAAGATGGTCGCCATTCAAGGCCGACGAGAGTGTTCTCTCGAAGAGTTGGGCGCCGCTATTTCGTCGCTTCCGCGAGGCGGAGCATGCCTACTGAATTGTCGATAATCGCGCAGTATCTCGTGGGCGCCGTGGCCGCGAGCACGATCTTCGCCTATCCCTTCACGCGTGCTTTGCAGGGCCCGGACTATATCGCGCAACGCTTCGACAATGCGTTTCACTTGAACGCGATCGAGTATATCTCGCAAACGGGTGACGCCTCCCCCTTCGCCCTGGGGAGGCTCGTTGGCAGCAGTGTCTATCCGTCCGGCTGGCATCAACTGAATGCTCTCATCGGGATGGTTGGCGGTCTGCCTGTTCCTGCTGTCGTCCAGGCCTGCACTCTGGTGGTGGTGTTCGCTGTGTGGCCCCTCAGCGTTGCGGCACTCGTGGAGGTTGTTCTACGTCCCCGTCCCGTCGTCCGACTGATTACTCCAGCCCTCTCGCTGGGCTTTATGGCGTTCCCCTGGCTGCTGCTTTCTTGGGGGCTGTTGTATCCGAATATCCTTGGGTTTGCGGTGACGCCGGCGATGGTTGCTCTCGTCGTCGGAGCGACGGGCCGTACGTATCGCTCCCCTGCTGCGCTCATGATCGCACTCGCAGTCGTGGCCCTGGGGGCAGTGGGTTCCGCTGGCGCGCATCCGAGCGCGTTCCTCACTGCGGCGCTTGTTGCGTGCCCGTTTCTCGTGGTTCGCCTCGCCAGAGTTGCGAGATGGCGCCGTGGGCGATCGGCTGTCGTGTGGGTGCAGACACTTATCGAGCTCGGTGCGGTCATCGCGGTACCCGTTACCTGGGTCGTGCTCGCCCCGCCGACAAACGTTGCGCCATGGACCGCGTATGAGTCGATACCTCAGGCCTTAGGGGAAGCCGTCCTGGGAGGCTCTCGTGGATTGCCGGTCGTCTGGACTCAGGCTGTGCTCGTTGTTGCCGGTCTTATGGCTCTGGCGATGGCGCGAAGGTACCGGTGGATGCTCGTTTCCACGGGACTGGCCGGAGCGATATTTGTCGTGTGCGTTGGAGCCCAGTCGGGCATCCTGAGGGATGTGCTTGCGGGGCCCTTCTACCGCGACAACTACCGTGCGGCGGCGGCCTTTGTGACAGTCCTTCCGGTCGTGTCGGTAGCCGGATTTGAGCTTCTCGTGGATGCGGTTCTTCGGGTGGCGCGGAAATCGGTGGGAGGAGGGCAGCGCGTTCGCTTCGTCGATCCGGACAGTAGCGAAGACCTCATGCGACTGAAGAGCCCAAGCAATCGCCTCCCGTCCTCTGGAGCGCGCCGAGCGCTGAGAGCCGCGACTATGGTCATAGGCCTTGTTACGGCCGTCGCCTTGTCTCAGGCGACGGTCTCTTCGGCGTCCTTTGCCGCCGCTATGGAGGAAGTTCGGCACGCCTTCCTGCTCGACCCTACTTCGGACATCGTGTCCACAGACGAGATGGCGCTGATAAGCCGCCTGGACACCGAGGTCCCGCCTTCGGCTGTGATCGTGGTCGACCCGTGGCGCGGAGGAGGTCTCGCTTACGCCTTGGCCCAGCGCAACGTGACGGAACTGTACATGTTCTCGCCAGACGCCGAGAATGACCCGGACATCGCTGTCATACGGGCATCGCTCAAAGATGCGTCGGACGACCCAGACGTGTGTGCTGCACTGGACGGCGAAGGTGCAGGTTACTACCTTCAGATGGATCCGCATGGTATCGGAGAAGTTGACACTGACTCTCAGTACCCCGGTTACGTGGGGATCGATGAGCACACGTCGGGCTTTCAGCTGATTGATCGGTCAGGCGAGGCGAGTCTGTATCGCATTACCGCGTGCAGCTAAATGCTCGCGTCCACCGGGCGGTCACCATGTCCATCCCGATTTCCTTAGCTGCTCATTGGTCGCGGTGGACAGAGTCTTGGAGTATGTGCGGGTGATGTGACGGGAGTCGAGCCAGACGTAGACGTTTCCGATGGCGGGTGGGCAGGCATCGTCGGGGCAGATCAAGCCCGTGGTGTCTACGGGGTGAAAACTCCCGGGCTGCGTGTCGATTTCAGGAGGAAGTGGCTGTTGTGAGAGATATTGTCCGGAGATGTCGACGGTGCAGGCGCTGTCAGACTCGGTAGAGGTGACGATGCATGCGACGGGGTCCTCTGGAAGCCTGGGAATGTCGCGTACGCCGATGATAGCGACTCCCTGCTGCTCAAGGGGTGTAATAAGTGACGCGTATCCGGGCATCGGCTGCTCACGGTAATCGGACGCGATGCGCGAGTAGTTTGACATGAGTGCTGTCGGCTTGACGCGCTTGACGTAGGCGACGACATTACGATTGTGCTGTTCGCACCATGGGTCGATCTCGTCTCCCACGCCGAAAGTGCAGCCGGCGGAAAGGATGGTGATGACCGTCCAGTTGTGGCTTCTCGCGGTGTCCGCCACAGACGCGGCAATCTGCTGAGTGCGTGAGTCCCCGACAATCACGAGACTCTTTCCCTCTCCATTACCCGCTTGACTGCAGAAGTGAGCGACATCGCTCTCCGCTGCCGTCGGTTCGAACGTCCCGCGGCACTCTCCATCAAGTCCGAACCAGTCATCGGCAAGCATCGCGAGGTCCGGCAGGGGGCTCGCGTCCGCGTCGGCCTCGTCGACGTAGTCCGCGGCGAGGGACCGCGCGCCCGGGTTGTTGCGGGCGGACTCCGCCTCGATCGCGCGCGTGCGCGCGTCGAGCGTGTAGCGCACGGTCCCGACCGCGGCCAGCACCACGGCGCACGACGTGACGATGACCAGGGCGCTGCGCCACCAGCGCGCCTCGAGCCGGGGCGAGTAGCGGATGGGGGAGTCGACGAACCGGGTGAGGGCCCACGCCAGGACGATCGACGCCCCCACCAGGAGGGCTCCCTGCCACGCGTCGAGCTCGCTGGACCCGGTCGCCACGAGGGTCAGGATGAGCACCGGCCAGTGCACCAGGTACAGGGCATAGGAGATGTCGCCGAGCCACTGCAGCGGCCGGCTCGAGAGCAGCCGATCGGCACCCCAGGCCGTGCCGGTGGGTCCTGCGGCGATCACGAGGCACGCGGTCAGCAGCGGCCACAGGGCGATCCAGCCGGGGAAGGCGCCCTGGACATCGACCACCCACCCGCACGACAGGATCAGCGCGAGGCCCAACCAGCTCAGGAGCGCCCGTAGGAAACGGCCGCGCTCGCCACCCGGCTGACGGGTCTGGCGGTAGCCGATCCGCTGCTCGATGAGCGGGAGCACGAGGGCGAGCACGGAGCCGAGCGAGAACTCCCATAA
>DAMDHZ010000032.1:0-8343 GCA_032101665.1 Brachybacterium sp.
CGCGGTCTCGTCGGCGGTGCCGGCGCTGACGGCGTTGAAGCCGAACCATCCGAACCACAGCAGGGCGGCGCCGAGCATGACGAGCGGCAGGTTGTGCGGCTTCATGACGTCGCGGCCGAAGCCGAGGCGGGGCCCCACCACGATCGCGAGCACGAGGCCCGCGATGCCCGCGTTGATGTGGACGACGGTGCCACCCGCGAAGTCGATCGGGGCCACGGTCGCCGCGGCGTCCGCTCCGCTCCCGGTCGTGCCGAAGATCATCGCGGCGATCGAGCCGGTCGCGCCGGACAGCAGGCCGCCGCCCCAGACCATGTGCGCGAGCGGGGCGTAGCACAGGAGGATCCACGCGGCGACGAACACGATCCAGGTGGAGATCTTGACGCGGTCGGCGATCGCGCCGGAGATGAGTGCGGCCGAGATGACCGCGAAGGTCATCTGGAAGCCGGCGGCCACCAGGAACGGCACGCCGGAGCCGGCGAGCAGGGAGTCGGCGTCCGAGCCGTGCAGCCCGAGGAAGTCCGCCGGGTTGCCGACGACTCCGCCCACGTCGCTGCCGAACGCGATCGAGTAGCCGCAGACCGTCCACACGATCGCGCCCACTCCGAGCGCGGTGAACGACATCAGCATCATGTTGAGGACGGTGCGGGAGCGGACCATGCCGCCGTAGAAGAGGGCCAGCGCGGGCGTGGTCATCATGAGCACCAGGGAGGCGCTCGTGAGCAGCCAGGCGGTGGCGCCGGTGTCCAGAGTGAAGTCCATCGAGTGTCCAAGGGTCGGCGGGACCGGCCGCAGGGCCGATCGGCCCGGGAAGGACCGTGGCATCATCGTTGACCGCGCGGCCTCCGGGGCCCTCGGCGATCAGGGCTCGTTATCGTTCCGTGATGCGGTGTCCCACATGGTGACCGCCCGGGACCCCCGGGGATGGGACGACGCGACGAGGCGTGGGCCGGACGACACAGACGCCGGGCCTCCGCGCGACCGTCTCCGGCTCACTCCCCCAGCAGGGCGTCGACGAAGCCGTAGGGATCGAAGGGCGCGAGGTCGTCCATGCCCTCGCCGAGCCCGACCATCTTGACGGGCACGCCCAGCACGCGCTGGACGTTGACGACGATGCCGCCCTTGGCGGTGCCGTCGAGCTTGGTCAGCACGATGCCCGTGATGTTGACGGCCTCGGAGAACACTCGGGCCTGCTGCATGCCGTTCTGCCCGGTCGTGGCGTCGAGCACCAGGAGCACCTCGCGCACACCCACGCCGTGGAGGGCCTTCTCGGACACCCGGCGCACCTTGCCGAGCTCGTCCATGAGGCCCTTCTTGTTCTGCAGACGCCCCGCGGTGTCGATGATCGCGACGTCCACGCCCTCGGCGATGCCCTCGGAGATCGCGTCGAAGGCGACGGAGGCGGGATCGGCGCCGTCGACGTCCGAGCGCACGGTGCGCACGCCCACCCGCGAGCCCCACGTGGCGAGCTGGTCGGCGGCGGCGGCGCGGAAGGTGTCGGCCGCCCCGAGCACGACCGTGCGGCCCTCGGCCACGAGCACGCGCGCGAGCTTGCCCACGGTGGTGGTCTTGCCGGTGCCGTTGACACCGACCATGAGGATGGCCGACGGGACGACGGTGCCGTCCTCGGCCCGCTGGCGGGTCGCCGCGAGGCGGCGGTCCATCGCGGGGTCGATCAGGCGCACGAGCTCCTCGCGGAGCACCTCGCGCACCGCGGCGGGCTCGTGGGAGCCGAGCACCTGCATGCGCCGGCGGAGCGCCGCGAGCAGCTCGTCGGTCGGGTCGGGGCCGAGGTCGGCCAGCAGCAGCGTCTCCTCGATCTCGTCCCACGTGTCCTCGTCGACCTGGTCCCGCGACAGCAGACCCAGCAGGCCGCGGCCGATGCTGCCCGAGCGCGCGAGGCGGTCGCGCAGGCGGACCATGCGGTCCGCGGCGGGCTCGGGGGTCTCGAGCGGCGGGGCGGTCGCGGCCTCGGCGGCCGTCAGGGCCTCGGGCTCTGCCGGCTGCTCGGCGGGAGCGGTCGGCGCCGGGGCGGTCTCCGCGGTCTCCGCGGTCTCCTGGAGCTGCTCGGTCTCCGGGGTCTCCAGGGTGGTCGCGGAGGCGCCGTCCACCGGCTCGACGGGGACCTCGAGGGTCGACTCGTCGGCCCGATCGGCAGACGTCCGCTCGCGCTCCGGGGCGGGCGCGGAGAGCGTGTCGGACCACGTGGGGGCGGCCGGACGCTCCGTGGTCGTGGTGGTCGCGCCCGCGGGCCGGTCGGTGCCGCGCTCGGTCGTGGGACGATCAGCGCCGTCGCCGCCACGGCGGCGTCCGCGGAGGATCGCCCAGCCGCCGCCACCGATCACGGCGATGCCGCCGATCGCCGCTCCGACGATCTCCACCAGCTGCACGGGATCCACAGTCACCTCCGGGGTCGGGGTACGCCGACGGTCGCGGCGAGGCCACGGACGAGTCTAGGCGGTCCTTTGGGCGCCGCCGGAGCCGGGTACGACGGGCGCGGGGGCGCTGCGGCGGGGATCACCCTCGCGGCGCAGGTCGGCGCGCCCCTAGGAGCCGGCGCGCTGGGTGCGGGACGTGTAGCGGCTGCGGGAGGAGTGCTCGCGGCGACGCTGCAAGTGGGGCAGGGCGACGGCGCCGAGGACGCCGAGGGCGACGACGAGAGCGAGGAGGAAGTACACGATCACGGGACCCATGCCCATAGTGTGCGGGATGAGGGCCGCGGAATCGAGCTTCTGCGCCGCGTGCCGCGGTGCGGACTCCGCCACACCGCGTCGCGCGGCCGCGGGCTCCCTCAGCCGAGCTCGGGGAACCAGATCGCGATCTCGCGCGCGGCGGACTCCGGGGA
Source organism: Brachybacterium sp. (assembly GCA_032101665.1). Classification (GTDB taxonomy): domain Bacteria; phylum Actinomycetota; class Actinomycetes; order Actinomycetales; family Dermabacteraceae; genus Brachybacterium. Next base: position 2,843 of record DAMDHZ010000032.1, read on the forward strand.
GTCCGAGCCGTGCACGAGGTTCTGGATCACGGGCAGGTCCCACTCGCGGCCGAGGTCGCCGCGGATCGTGCCGGGCGCGGCGCTCGTGGGGTTGGTGGCGCCGGCCAGGGAGCGGAACCCCTCGATGACCTTCTCGCCCTCGGCGACGACCGCGACGAGGGGTGCGGAGGCCATGTAGTCCACGAGCGGCTGGTAGAAGGGCTTGCCCTCGTGCTCGGCGTAGTGGGAGGACAGCTCCTCGGCCGTCGCGGTCCGCTGGGCCAGGGCGACGATGCCGTAGCCCTTGGCCTCGATGCGGCGCAGGATCTCACCGCGCAGGCTGCGCTGGACGGCGTCGGGCTTCAGCAGGATCAGGGTGCGCTCGGTGCTCATGGGGGTGAGCCTATCGATCCTCGCCGCGCTCGCGCTGGGCGAGGACCCGGCGGTCCACCTCGTCCTTCTCCGCGTCCCAGCGGTGGCCGCGCACCACCCCGTACACGTAGAGCACCGCGAGCGCGACGCCGATCACCCACATGGCGGGGACGAAGATCCCCATCGCGATCACCGGGATCTGCGCGGCCGCACCGATCACGTAGGGCCAGCTCCCCCGGCTCAGCAGTCCCGCGACCGCCATCAGCACGACCGCCGTGACCAGGGTGAGGGTCCACGTGCCGACGCGATGCTCCGGGAGCAGCTGATGGGCCACGAGCGCGGCGAAGAAGAGGATGAAGGCCTCGACGGTGAGGGTGGTGGCGCTCAGCATCCGCTGGGCGCCGTGGGCGCGGGCGGAGGGGGCGATGTCCAGGGCCATGTCCGCCTCAGCCCTCGTCGGCGCGGCCGAGCAGGTCGCGGACCTCGGCGGCGAGGGTCACCGAGCCCGCCACCACGACGCCGCCGAACTCGCCGCCGCGCTGCTCGGCGAGGTCCACGGCGACCTGGATCGCATCGGGCAGGCTCGCGGTCTCGACCACCCGGTCGGGGTCGTCGAAGACGTCGCGCGCGAGGTCGGCGAGCCGGTCGGCGGGGATGGCCCGGGGCGAGGAGGACTGGGTGACCACGACGTCGTCGAGCAGCGGCTCGAGGACCTCGAGGATCTCCTCGGCCTCCTTCTCCTGGAGGATCCCGACGATCCCGACGGTGCGCGTGAAGCGGAAGTTCTCACGGACGGTCCGCACCAGGACCTCGGCGCCGTCGGGGTTGTGCGCGGCGTCGACGAGCACGGTGGGCGCCTGGCGCACCACCTCGGCACGGCCGGGCGAGGTGACGTCGGCGAGCGCGGCGGACAGCACGTCGGGCCCGAGCGGGGTGCGACCGTCCCCGAGCAGCGCCTCGCACGCGGCGACCGCGAGCAGCGCGTTGTGCGCCTGGTGCTCGCCGAGCAGGTCGAGGAACACCTCGTCGTAGCGGGCGGCGATGCCCTGCAGGGTCAGCAGCTGACCGCCGACGCCGGGGGTGCGGTCGAGCACCGCGATCTGCTCCTCCTCGACGACGGCGTCGGCGCCGAGCTCGATCACGCGGTCGCGGAGCACCCGGGCGGCCTCCTCGTAGCGCTGGGCGCCGATCACGGCGAAGGCGTCTGCGGTGAGGATCCCCGCCTTCTCCCCCGCGATGTCCGCGATGTCATCACCCAGGTACTCCTGGTGGTCGTAGCCGATCGCCGTGACGACGGCGACATCGGGGCTCACGGCACCCGTCGCGTCCCACGTGCCGCCCATGCCGGTCTCGATCACGGCGACGTCGACGGGAGCGCTCGCGAAGGCCTGGAAGCTCATGGCGATGACGTACTCGAAGAAGGTCAGCCGTGGGCCGCCTGCGGCGAGCGACTCGGCGTCGACGATCTCGGCGAAGGGCTCGACGTCGCGGTAGGCCTGGACGAAGTCCTGCTCGGGGATCGAGCGCCCGTCGATCGCGATGCGCTCGACGGGGGAATGGAGGTGGGGGCTCGTGGCGCGTCCGGTGCGCAGGCCGGTCTCCCGCAGGATCCGCTCGATCACGCGCGCGGTCGTCGTCTTGCCGTTGGTACCGGCGATGCGGATCGAGCGATACGCGTTCTGCGGGTCGCCCATCAGCTCCATCACGCGACGGATCCGCGAGAGGTCGGGCTCGATCCGGTTCTCGGGGGCGCGGGCGAGGAGCGCCGCGTAGACCTCGCGCAGCTCGGAGGACATCTCGGCTCTGGCGGATCGGGGCACTCGGCGACTCCTGGGAACGGTGGGAGGGACGGCGGTCCCGAGGCGGGCGGCGCCGCCCGCGGCGCCTGCCAGTCTACGAGGGCGCGGGGCGCCGAGGGTGTCGTCGCCGGCACGGTCGGTGAGGGGGCCACAGATCCCTTCGGCCCCTCCCCAGGGCGTGCCGGTCCCCAGGGGGAGTTCTCCCCGTTCCGCCGTCCGTCGCCCCCGGCCTAGGGTCGCGGCACGGCCACGATCCGACCATCCCGGCGGCGGGAGGGCGGGACGGCGCGGAGAGGAGCAGCCCATGACCACGATCGTCGGAGCCCGTGCACTCGCGAGCGCGGCCGCCCGGGCGGCGAACCGCTCTCCCGCGGACCTGAACCCTCTGTTGCGCGCCGCGATCCCGCCGGCCCCGGCGGGTCAGGCGCTCGATGCGCGTGTCCTTGCCGAGACGCCGGACGCGCGCGAGCTGCTCGTACGGCACGTCACGTCCCCCGTGGCCCTCGTGCTGGGCACGCACGCCGCCGGTCGCACGGAGCGGACCCGGCTCGGGCTCGACCCGATCCGTCCGACCGTGGAGAGGCTGCACGAGGACGGCTCGAGCTGGGAGGACGCCACACCGCAGCAGCTGCTGGAGACGCTGACATCGGCGCTGCCTCACGACCCGGTGCTGCTCGCTCCCGCTCGGCTCACGCAGGAGACCAGGAGCTCGCGGCTCGGTCTCCCCGCCTCCCCGCGGGAACACGTGCGGCGCGCGCTCGCCCAAGCCGCCGCACCGGCCGCGGCCTTCGCCCGGCTCGACGACCTGGACCCCGACCTGCGCGAGGCCCTGCTCACGACGGGTCCGCGCATCTCCCTGAGCTGGTGCCTGCACGATCCCCGCCGCGCGGCGGCGCGGGAGCTCTGGACGCGCCTATGGGTGAGCGGACCCCGTCACCTGTTCCGCACCACGCCCGTGGCCGAGGGGGACGTGCTCGTGACCCCCGTGCCTCCCGGTGACGTGCTCGGGAGCATCGAGGCCGTGCTCGAGCACGGCCTGCGTGTCGCCGCGTCCCTCCCGGCCTCGGCAGGTGCCCGATGACGTCCTTCCGCGGGATGGACACCGATCAGGCTCGCACCCACGGGCAGGCTCTCGCCGCGGCGGCGCACCGGGTCGACGAGCTCGCCCGCACGCTCGACGCCGCGGTCCGGGCCACCGCGTGGGACGGGCCGGACGCCGACCGGTTCCGGCTCGGCGTCTCCGAGCTGACCTCCGGACCGATGCCGTGCGGGGCCCAGGGCCTCGAGCGCTGGGCCGACCACATGCGCGGGGAGGCCGACGAGCAGGACATCGTCTCTTCTCGCGATGGCACCGAGCACGGAGCGGCCGTCGGCCCCGATGCCCTCTCCCGCGTGCCCGCGGGGGACCTGCGCCACGGCTACCTGCACGAGGACGCGCCGTGGCTGCCCGACGGGCTCGAGGATCCCCTCGAGCGGGCGCTGTCCACGGGAGCGCGGACCGCCTCGGACCTGCTCGGCCGCGGCGTCGACACCGCGGCCGAAGCCCTCACCGGACGGGGCGAGGACCTCGGCTGGCACCTGGACGGCCTCGCTCAGCTCCGGCGCGACGCCGGGAGCTGGGGCGAGTCCCTCACGGACCTGCTCACGGGCGAGCGGGTGCCGACCGTCGCGGAGCTCGCGGCCGGCGCCCTGCTCGTGACCGCCTCGGGCGGGCTCGCGGCCTCCGAGGCGGTGACGGGGACCGACCCCCCGCTGCTCGACGACCGCTCCGAGGTCACGGTGCTGGATGTGCGGCGCACGGGCGTGAGCACCGCGCCGCGCGATCTCGCGGACCTGATCCTGGACAACGACGAGGCCCGGCGCGCGATGGCCGGGCGCGAGGGCGAGGCCGCCTTCGACGCGGGGCGCGCGACGCAGATCCGCGTCCAGGAGATCGCGAGCCTGCGCGGGGGCGAGCCGAGCTTCATCGTCCAGGTGCCGCCCACCCAGGGCGGGGTGGGCAATCAGGACGCCTGGGGCGCGCAGGGCAATCCGCTCGGCTGGGACGCCAATCCTCGTCTGGTCGCGGGCCAGGACACCGCGTCGATGAACGCCGTGCGCACGGCGATGCGGGAGGCCGGGATCCCGGCGGGGGCGAACGTCCTGTTCGTCGGGCATTCGCAGGGCGGGATCGTCGCGGCCCATCTCGCGGCGGACGCCGACCTCAACAACACCTCGGGACGAGAGGGCACGTACAACATCACCCACAGCTTCTCGGTCGGCTCCCCGGTGCAGACGGTGCTGCCGGCGCAGGCGTCGACCGAGGTGGTCTCCGTCGTGCACGGACCCCTCGTGCTCGGGGCCGAGCGCTCCTCGGGCGATCCCATCCCCGCGCTCGACCTGGCGGGGGCCCAGGTGCTCGGCGGTCACGTGAGCGGGCCGAACCTGCACGAGGTGACATTGCCGGGCGCGGAGAACGCGACGGCGAGCGGCACCTCGCTGCCCTTCGTCGAGGACAACCACGAGTCGGTCGTGCGCGACGAGCACGGCCTCCCCGTGGCCGACCAGGGGTACTACGGGTCGGTGCGGCGCGCCGAGGGGGCCGATCCGACGCTCACCGCCCTGACCCGGGAGCTCGAGGGCGTCTACCTCGGTGAGGGCACCGCGGTCACGCGCGAGACGGTCATCGAGGTGGGACGCGCGGACCTGCGCTGAGACGAGGCGGCCGGGCGGCGCTCGATCCGGGCCTCAGGCCAGGCCGTACTTCTCGATGAACGTCGCGGCGCGGAGCTCGTCGGTGCTCGCGAACCCCTCGGCGAGCTCATGGGCGGGCACGATCGAGCCGTCCATGGCGCGGGCGCTCACGGTGTCGAGGAGGTATCTGCCGGGCTCGGCGCGCTCATCGATCAGCACGCGCACGAGCTGCTCCATGGCGGCGTCGAAGACGGGCACGACAGCGGCCGCGCCGGCCGCGTCGGTCTCGATCACCCCGGCCACGCCGCCCGCGCCGAGATCGCGCGAGACCTCCTCGAGGGCCGACGAGGTGACCCCGTCGACGCCACCGACCGCGTCGTTCAGCCGCGCCTCGAGGCCGCCCCGATCGCACGCACCGAGGACAGCGGCGGAGATCGCGGTGAGGCCGCCGAGGGCGCCCCGTCTGCTCACACCCGTCCCCTTCCGTCCGCGTGCCGTCATCGATCTCCCCTTCGTCCGACCCCAGTATGGCGGCCGACCCAACATCCCCGGCAGGGGGTGTGCAGGGGCGCGACCGCGCCGGCTCGACCGTCCAGGATCGACCGCTCGGGCGGGGCGACACGGCGCTCGGCCATGATGCCCCGCCCGAGCGGTCGATCCTGGACGGTCGAGCCGGCG
>DAMDHZ010000032.1:8353-21884 GCA_032101665.1 Brachybacterium sp.
GGACTCAGGCGCGGGTCACCGAGACCGTGACGCTGCCGCCCGTGACCTTCTCGGTCGCGGCATGGGAACCGGCCGCCGGCGCGGCGGGCACGGCCACGTCGACCGCGAGCACCTCCTCGGCCACGAGATCCCGGTGCTCGACGACGGCGCGGACCACGGCGTCGTCGCCGTCGACGGTCAGGCGGATCCGATCGGACACGTCGAGACCGGCGTCTCGACGCGCCGACTGGATCGCGCGGATCACGTCGCGGGCGGTCCCCTCGGCCTCGAGCTCGGCCGTCACGGCCGTGTCGAGGACGAGGAAGTCGCCACCGCGCAGCACGCCGATCGCCCGGCCCTCGCTCGCGGCGCCGTGCCCGGCCACGAGGTCGAGCGTGTACTCGCCCTGGCGCAGCTCGAGGCCGCCGGCCGTGACGGTGCCGTCCTCGGCCACCGACCAGTCGCCCGACTTGGCGCCCTTGATGGCCTGCTGGACCTGCTTGCCCAGGCGTGGGCCCGCGGCGCGGGCGTTGACGGCCAGGCGCTGCTCGACGCCCATGCCATGGGCCTCCTCGCCCTCGACGTCGAGCAGCCGCACCGCCTTGACGTTGAGCTCGTCGGCGATGACGGCGGCGAACGGCTCGAGCGCCGTCGGGTCCGCCCGGACCACGGCGAGCTCGGCGAGCGGCAGGCGCGCGCGCAGACCCTCCCTCTTGCGCAGGGCGTTGCCGGCGGAGGCGACCTCACGGACCGCGTCCATGAGCGCGACGAGGGTGTCGTCGGCGGGGAACACGTCGGCGTCCGGCCAGTCGGTCAGGTGCACCGAGCGTCCGCCCGTCATCTCCTTCCAGATCTCCTCGGTCACCATCGGCAACAGCGGCGCCGTAACGCGGCACAGGGTCTCGAGGCACGTGTACAGCACGTCGATGGCCTGCTCGTCGCCCTCCCAGAACCGGTCGCGCGAGCGGCGCACGTACCAGTTGGTGAGCATGTCCAGGTAGTCCTGGACCGAGGCGGCCGCGTCGGCGATCGCGAGCTCGGTGAGCTGGTCGCGCACGGTCCGCACCAGGGTGCCGGTGCGGGCGAGCAGGTAGCGGTCCATGACGTCGTCGGACTCGTGGCGCATGCGTGCCCGGTAGCCCGTGGGACGTCCGTCGGCGTCCTGGGGCCCAGCCGCGTTGGCGTAGAGCGCCAGGAAGTACCACACGTTCCACAGCGGCAGTACGACCTGCCGCGTCGCGTCGCGGATCTTGGGCTCGTCGACGATGAGGTTGCCTCCGCGCAGGATCGGCGAGCTCATGAGGAACCAGCGCATCGCGTCGGCCCCGTACCTGTCGAACATCTCGCGCACGTCGGGGTAGTTGCGCAGGGACTTGGACATCTTCTGCCCGTCCTCGCCCAGCACGATCCCGTGGCAGATGACGCTCGAGAAGGCGGGCCGGTCGAACAGGGCGGTCGCGAGCACGTGCATGAGATAGAACCAGCCGCGGGTCTGCCCGATGTACTCGACGATGAAGTCCGCCGGGTTGTGCCCCTCGAACCACTCGGTGTTCTCGAAGGGGTAGTGCACCTGGGCGAAGGGCATCGAGCCGGAGTCGAACCACACGTCGAACACGTCGGTGATCCGCACCATTCTCGAGCGCCCGGTCGGGTCGTCCGGGTTGGGCCGGCTGAGGTCGTCGATGTAGGGACGGTGGAGATTGACGTTGCCCTCCTCGTCGCGTGGGAGGCGTCCGAAGTCGGCCTCGAGCTCGGCGAGGGACCCGTACACGTCGATGCGCGGGTGGTTGGCGTCGTCGCTCTTCCACACCGGGATCGGCGAGCCCCAGTAGCGGTTGCGGGAGATGGCCCAGTCGCGCGCCCCCTCGAGCCACTTGCCGAACTGACCGTGCTTGACGTTGCCGGGGACCCAGTCGATCTGCTCGTTGAGCTCGAGCATGCGTTCGCGCTGGTCGGCGACCTTCACGAACCACGAGCCGACGGCCTTGTAGATGAGGGGGTTGCGGCAGCGCCAGCAGTGCGGGTACGAGTGCACCTCGTCGCGCTCGCGGAACAGGCGCCCCTCGCGCCGCAGGATCCGGATCAGGGGACGGTTGGCGTCGAACACCTGCAGGCCCGCGATCTCGTCGAGGGCGGTGCCGCGGAAGTAGTCGAGGAACTGGGCACCGTCGTCGACCGAGACGATCACGGGGATGCCGTAGGCGGCGTTGACCTTCTGGTCCTCCTCACCGTACGCGGTGGCCTGGTGGACGATGCCGGTGCCGTCGGTCGTGGACACGTAGTCGGCGACCGTCACGATCCACGCGTTCTGGGTGCCCCAGCGCTCGCGGTCGGCGGAGTAGACGTCCCACAGCGGACGGTAGGCGACGTACTCGAGCTCGGAGCCCGCGAAGTGTCGCGCGCCGACGGCCGCGAGGGCCGCGTCCGCATCGGCGTAGCCGAGCTCCTTGGCGTAGACGCCCACGAGGTCGAGGGCCAGCAGGTACGTGGCCTCACCCGCGGCGGCGCCGTCGGCCGCGCCCTCGGGCCCCGCGGGCACCGTCACGTACGCGATGTCGGGGCCGACGGCGAGGGAGAAGTTGGTGGGAAGGGTCCAGGGGGTCGTCGTCCAGGCGAGCGCGCGCACCCTCTCGAGGCCGAGCTCGGCGGCCTTGTCCCCCTCGAGCGGGAAGGTGACGGTGACCGTGGGGTCCTGGCGCATCTGGTAGACGTCGTCGTCCATCCGCAGCTCGTGGGAGGACAGCGGGGTCTGGTCCTTCCAGCAGTACGGCAGCACCGAGTAGCCCTCGTAGGCGCGGCCCTTGTCGTACAGCGTCTTGAAGGCCCACAGCACCGACTCCATGAAGGTCAGGTCGAGGGTCTTGTAGTCGTTGTCGAAGTCGACCCAGCGCGCCTGACGGGTGACGTACTCCTCCCACTCCTTGGTGTACTTCAGGACGCTCGCCCGGGCGGCGGCGTTGAAGTGGCCGATGCCCATCTCCTCGATCTCGGACTTCTCGGCCATGCCGAGCTCACGCATCGCCTCGAGCTCGGCGGGCAGGCCGTGGGTGTCCCAGCCGAAGCGCCGGTCGACGCGGTCGCCGCACATGGTGCGGAAGCGCGGCACGACGTCCTTGACGAAGCCCGTGAGCAGGTGGCCGTAGTGCGGCAGGCCGTTGGCGAAGGGCGGGCCGTCGTAGAAGACGAACTCGGGGGCGCCCTCGCGCTGGGCGATCGAGGCACGGAACGTGTCGTCGGTGCGCCAGAACTCCAGGATCGCGTTCTCGAGCGCGGGCAGGTTCGGCGAGGGGACGAGCGGGGAGCCGGAGACCGGATAGACCACGGGGACCTCCACGGGGCAGGTGATGACGAGCGGACGGCGACGGTGCTGTCCGAGGACGCTCACGCCCGACCCGTCGGGTCGGCCGCCTGCGCGGTACCACCTCGGTTGACGCGCCCTCGTGCCGCATGCGGCGCGCGGAGCGTCCCCTTGTTCCTCAGCTGTCACGGGCTGGTCCCGGCGGGGTCTAGTGGGGCCCGGCGCGATCCCGCGCACTGCCTGTTCTTCCCGCGGCTCTCCGGTGATGGCCGGGTCGACGCCGATGGCGGGGAGTCTACCTCGGGCGCGCGGGGTCGGTGTCACCGCCGTCGCGGGGATCACGCCGCGGGCGGGTCGGGACCACGGCGCCGATCACGAGGGCGATCGCGGCGGCCAGGAAGAACCAGGCGCCGATCATCCACAGGGGCGCGCGGTCCCCTGCCACGACGACGAGCACGAGCGCGCCCGCGGCGAGCACGAGGAACACGCCGAGGCCGATCGTCGCGGCGGAGCGCGGCGAGCTCGAGCGGACGCTCATGCGGCCTCCCGGCTGAACGTGAGGTCCCCGGTGCCGAGCGAGCCGCTCAGCTCGACGGACGGGGACAGGGTCGAGGCGGGCGCGCCCGCGACGGGCACGTCGCCGTCGACCTCCCCCATCGAGGACGTCAACGTCGAGCGGATGTCGACGTCGGCGGCCGTCGGCGGCAGCATCACGCGCACGTCGCCGACGGCCCGGCTGCACGTGATCACCATCGTGAGGTCGGCCCGGTCGTCGTCGGAGCCCGGGTTCTCGGCGCGCCAGCGCTCGAGCGGCGTCGGGGACTGCGCCGTCGGGTCCGTCATGCCCGACAGATCGATCACCACCGTGCGGTTCCAGCGTCGCGGTCCGTCGGTCGCGCACGCGTCGACGGAGCCGGGCGCATAGGCGTCGACCGCCACCACGAGCGGCGAGGAGTCGGAGTCGTCGGTCAGGCGCACCCAGACCACGCTCGCCGCGAAGATCGCGAAGGCGAGCACGCCGACCGACGAGATGGCGAGGCTGCGACGGCGGCCGATCCCGATGCCGATCAGCAGGGCGCCGGCGGCGACGGTGGTGACGGCGGCGGCCGCGCCCAGGCGCCCGATCCCCGGGAGCGTGCCGGTGCTCGCGAGGCCGGGTGCGAGGGAGGGGAACAGGGCCACGAGGACGAAGGCGACGGTGCCGACGACCAGGAGGATGCCGACGGCTCCGGCGGCGGCGCGGGAGCCGAGGGGCCGAGGGCGCGAGACCGAGCGGGGCGTGCGCGGCGTGCGCCGTCGCACCGGGGTCGGAGGCATGACGGGCGATGCGGCACGATCGGGTCGTTCGTTGCTCCAGGCGCGGGGGGCGTAGCGGCGCAGTTCGGCAACCGTGCGGGCGAGCTCGCCGTCGTCGAGCACACCGGCGCGGCGCCCCAGCTCGGCGAACAGGTAGGCCGAGCGGGCGCGGCGGGCGCGTACCGCGCCCCAGACCAGCACGGCGACGGCGACGGCGACGATCGGGACCAGCAGGCGCAGCGGTGCCGGCTCCTGGAAGGAGACGAAGGCGAGCCAGACGTAGCCGGCGACGGCGGCGGGGATCACGGCGAGCGCGATCAGGACGTCCCCGCGGCCCGGGTCGAGGCGGGCGAGGGACCTCAGCGGCACGTCGATGCGGGATGTCCCGTCCGGCCCGTCGGTGCGCTCGCGCGGCAGGAGCAGCGCGAGGAGCAGGTACAGCGGGAGGCCGATCCCGAGGGTCAGCAGGCCGATCGCGGTCAGCCGGACGAGCCGCGGGGGCAGGCCGCCGCCCGTGGCGAGGGCCGCGCACACCCCGGCGATGTGTCCCTCGCCCGGCCGCCGCAGCACACCGGCGCGCAGCGCGGCGGTGCGTGGCGCATCCGCCGAGGGGACGCGCGCGACGGCGCGGTACAGCTCGTCGTCGGAGAGGGTCGGGGCCGCCTCGTCGAGCGCGGGGTCGGCATCGTGGGCCGGTCGCGCGCCGGACCGCTCACGGCCCGCGGCCCCGACGGCCGACGGGTCGGCCCCGGGTGCGGGATCGGGCGAACTCATGGAGTCATCCTGCCCTGTCCCCGTCTCCTCCTGTGTCCCGGCCCGTCCCGGAGGTGTCCCGGAGCCTCACCGGATGCTCGGCCCGCAGCGGCACAATGGTCCCCATGACCGCCCTCCACCCCCCGGACGCGAGCGCCTGGACGCGCGTGCGCGCCGGGAGCGTGCTGACGGGCTCGTGCGCGGCACTCGCGCGCACTGTGGGGCTGCCGGTGCGCGCGGTGCGGATCGCCTTCTTGCTGGGATCGGCGGTGGCGATCCCCGCGATCCCCATGCTCGGGGCGTGGTACGAGTTCTCGACGGCGGGGACGGTCGCGCTCGGGATCGGGTCCCCTTTCGTCCTCGGCTATCTCGCGCTGTGGTGGGCCCTCCCTCTCGATCGGGCGACCGAGCGACGCGCCGTCCTCGACGCCTCGTCCTCCACGGTCCGCGGGCGGCCCGCGGTGGCGGGAGCGGCAGGGCACGCGAACGTCGGCGGCGCTCCGAGCCGCCAGCTCTCGCGCTGGCTCGCGCTGGCAGCCGTGGTCGGGCTCGGCCTGATCGTCGTGGTGACCGCGGTCGTGCTGCCCTTCGGTGGGGTCATCCTGGGCGGGCAGAACCTGTTCGGCTCGTCGCTGGCCGGGTACCGCGGGCTCGTGATCGCCGCGAGCGGCATCGTCGCCGCCGGCATCGCCCTGGGGATCCTGCCGCTCGAGGCCGTGGACCGCGCCCGCTGGGGCGGCCGCGTCCGGGCCATGCCACGCCTCATCCTCGCTGCCCTCGGCACCGCGCTCGGCCTGCTCATCCTGGGTGCGCTGTGGCTCGTGATCCTCCTGTTCGGCGGCACCGCCGCCCTCGTCACGCTCGCCATCTCGGCAGGTGTGCTGGGCCTGCTCGCCGTCGTCTTCGTCCCGTGGGCACGGCATCTGTGGATCGGCATGCGCGAGGAGACGGAGGAGCGCGCCCTCGTCCAGCAGCGCAGCGAGTTCACCGCCCATCTGCACGACTCGGTGCTGCAGACCCTCACCCTGCTGCAGAAGCCGGGAACCGATCCCGAGGCCGTGCGTCTGCTCGCGCGACGCCAGGAGCGCGAGCTGCGACGCTGGCTCTATCGCGACGGGATGGCCGAGCCCGAGATCCCGAGCGACGTGCGCGAGGCCGTGATCGACCTGTGCGAGGAGATCGAGGACACGCAGGGCGTCGACGTGCACGTGGTGGTGATCGGCAACGCCCCGCTGCGCGAGGTCATGCGCCCGCTGCTCGGCGCGCTGCGCGAGTCGACCGTCAACGCGTGCCGGCACGGGCGCGTGGGCGTGGACGTCTTCGTCGACGTCGCCGCGGACCGGATCGAGGCGTTCGTGCGCGACCGCGGTCCCGGCTTCGATCTCGATGCCGTGCCCGAGGACCGCCTCGGTGTGCGCGAGTCGATCATCGGCCGCATGACCCGTGCCGGCGGCACCGCGTCCGTCCGATGCGCCCCCGGCGGGGGCACCGAGATCGCCCTGGCCCTGCAGACCCCCACGAGGAGCATCCGATGACGACCGCACCGACCGACACCGCGCCGGAGGCCGCGCCCATCCGGGTGCTCGTCGTCGACGACCACCGGATCTTCGCCCAGGGTGTCGCCGCCGAGATCACGAGCGGGCCCGGCGACGTCACCGTGGTCGGCACCGCCCACGACGTCGACGCGGCGATCGCGGCGGCCCGCTCGCTCGGGCCCGATGTGGTGCTGCTCGACGTGCACCTGCCCGGCGGCGCCGGGGGCGGCGGCGCCGAGGTGGCCGAGGCCCTCCAGGACGTGGCCACACCGGCGGGCGCCCCCGTCCGCTGCCTGGGCCTGTCGGTCTCGGACGCCGAGCAGGACGTGCTCGCGGTGATCCGGGCGGGCGCCCGCGGATACGTCACGAAGTCGATCACGGGCGCCGAACTGGTCGATGCGCTGCATCGCATCGCCGACGGCGACGCCGTCTTCTCGCCCCGCCTCGCGGGCTTCGTGCTCGACGCCTTCCGCGGCTCGGCCCCGCCCGTGGACACCGAGCTGGACCTGCTCTCACCCCGCGAACAGGAGGTGATGCGCCTGATCGCCCGCGGCTACACGTACCGCGAAGCGGCGTCGGCGCTGTTCATCTCCGACCGCACCGTCGAGACCCACGTCTCGAGCGTGCTGCGCAAGCTCCAGCTGACCAACCGCTACGAGCTCTCCCGCTGGGCGCGGGACCGGCGCGTGATCTGAGCGCGGCGGGCGCGGGCGTGCCCGTGCGTCCGGGCCCGAGCACACATGGGCCTTGACGTGCAGCACGTCAATCCGCGTGCGCGAGCGGCAGGCGGACCGTGAACACGGTGCGGCCCGGCTGGGACTCGACCTCGATGCTGCCGCCGTGGGCACGGGCGATCGCCTGCACGATGGGCAGGCCCAGGCCGGTGGTGGCGTCGGTGCCCGAGCGGGCCGCGTCGGCACGCGTGAAGCGGCCGAACACCTCGCCGAGCAGTTCGGGGGCGATGCCCGGTCCGTCGTCGCGCACCGTGAGCTGGGCCGTGTCCGCATCGGCCCGCCCGAGCGCGACGTGCACGGTGGTGCCGGCCGGCGTGTGCTTGTGCGCGTTGGACACCAGGTTCACGACCACCTGGGTGAGCTGCCGGACATCGCCGCGCACGAGGACCGGCTCGTCGGGCACCTCGAGCTCCCACACGTGCCCGCGGGCCGTGACCTGCGCGTCGAGAGCCGCCTCGACGACCACCTCCCCCAGGTCGACCTCCTCGTCGGCGCGGGGCGCGCCGTCGTCGAGGCGCGCGAGCAGCAGCAGGTCCTCGACGAGGGAGGTCATGCGGCGCGACTGGGCGTCGAGCCGGTCGACGCTCTGGCGCCCGCGATCGCTCAGGTCCTCCGTCAGCCGCAACATCTCGGTGTACCCGCGGATCGAGGTGAGCGGCGTGCGCAGCTCGTGGGAGGCGTCGGCGATGAAGCGGCGCATCCGCTCCTCGCTGCGGTGGCGCGTGTCGAGGGCCCCCTCGACGTTGTCGAGCAGCCGGTTGAGCGCTCGCGACACGTCGTGCACCTCGCGGCCCGAACGGGTCGGCTCGTCGGGTGCCCGCTCCGAGAGGGTCACGCTCCCCGTCTCGAGCGGCATCGTGGCGACGTCGGAGGCGATGCGCGCGACGTCCTCGAGGGGCCGCAGGGTCCGGCGCACGATGAGGGAGCCGGCGACCCCGGCGACGGCGAGCGCGCCCAGACTCGCGAGTACGAGGGTGAGGTCCAGCCGGCCCAGCGTCGAGCGCATCTGTCCCGACGGCAGGCCGGTCACGATCGTCTCCCCGGACCGGCCCTCGTGCGCGAGCACGCGGTAGTGCCCGATGGACAGCTCGACGTCCGTGCCGTGGGCGGGCCCGCTCGTCGAGCTCTCCGGGACCCCTCTCAGGATCTCCTGATCGGCCGCGCTCACGGTCCGCACGCCCCCGGCCACGTCGCGCCAGGACGCCTCCGTGACGGTGCCGCCCACGACGCGCAGCGAGACTTCGCCCTCCCCGCCGCCGGGCCCCTGCAGGTCGGTCGCCCCGGACGGGGAGGACGGGCTCTGCTGGTCCGGTACGGGCGCATCGGCGCGGGACGCCGCTCGGGAGAGCTGCGCGTCGAGCTGCCCGGACAGCTGCCGCTGGACCGAGACGTGCGTGACGCCCACGATCACCAGGCACAGGAGGGCCACCGTCGTCAGCAGCAGTGCCACGAGCGTCGTGCGCAACGACACCCGCCGAGGCGCCGTCGTGGGCGACGAGGAGTTCATACGGCGGGCTTGAGCACGTAGCCCGCGCCGCGGACCGTGTGGATCATCGGCGCACGGCCCACGTCGATGCGCTTGCGCAGGTAGGAGATGTAGAGCTCGACGATGTTGGCCTGGCCGCCGAAGTCGTAGTTCCACACCGCATCGAGGATCTGCGCTTTCGACAGCACCCGCTGGGGGTTCTCCATGAGGTATCGCAGCAGCTGGTACTGGGTCGCGGTCAGCGCGATCTCGTCGCCGCCGCGCGTGACCTCGTGGGTGTCGAGATTCATCACGAGGTCGCCGACGACGAGCTCGTTCGCGCTCTGGGCGGCGACCCCTGACCGCTGGACCAGGCGGTGCAGCCGCAACAGCACCTCCTCGATCGTGAACGGCTTGGTCACGTAGTCGTCGGCACCGGCGGCGAGGCCGTCGATGCGGTCGCCGGTCGCATCCATCGCGGTGAGCATGAGCGCGGGGATCTCGGGCTGCATCGCACGGACCCGGGACAGCACCTCGACCCCGTCGATGCCCGGCAGCATGCGGTCGAGCACGAGCACGTCGGGACGGAACCCGCGGGCCTCACGCACCGCCTCGAGACCGTCGGTGCTCACGCGGGCGTCCCACCCCACCATCTGCAGGGGAAAGCGCACGAGGTCCGCGATCGTGGGCTCGTCCTCGACGACGAGCACCCGCACGGGGCTGCCGTCGGGGTGCTCGAGGTGGGGCAGGGAGGCGAGGACGTTGGCGCTGCGCTCGGACATCGGATCTCCTGATCGGCGGGCCGCGAGGATCGGCGGCATCCCGAGACTACCGGCGGCTCCTCGTCTCCGACCGGCCCATGGCCGTCGGGCGGCGCCCTCACCGGGAGCCGATGCGCGGCGCACAGCGGGCGCCGAGGAAAGCCGGACCTCCAGGTTAGGTTCACCTCAGTTGCGGCGGGGATCACGCGCGGTCGGCCCGGGGGCCGTGACATGCTGGACGGGCACGCGCCCGACGGAGTCGGGCCGTTCTCACGAGGAGGAACCGGGATGTCGCTGTTCGGTGAGCCGTTCACCGCGAAGTGCCTGAAGTCGGGCAGGACCGTCGAGGTCGCGGAGGGGCAGTCGCTGCTCCAAGCGCTGCTCGACGCCGGAGTGCCGATGGACTACTCGTGCGAGGGCGGCGTGTGCGGCACGTGCATCGTCCCGCTCGTCTCCGGCGAGGTCGAGCACCTCGACGAGTTCCTCATGGACGACGAGAAGGAGACGAACATGATCACGTGCGTCTCCCGCGGCATCGGCGAGATCGAGATCGACGTCTGAGACGATTCCGGGCGCGAGAGCACCCGCTCACTCGCGCGGCCCGGCGACCACCCACCCGGCGATCACGATGCCGATCGCGGCGAGCGCGAGCGGGATCGAGACGGCCGCGGACAGCGCCGGTCCCCACAGCAGCACGACGAAGACGAGCGCGGCGGCCACGAGCAGAGCCGTGATCAGCACCGCTGGGCGCCCCTCGGTCCGGGTGTCGGACGGCGCGGGCACCACCACGGAACGTGGGGGGTGGGTCGTGGTGGTCATCGGGTCGTCCTCCCTGCCGGTCGCATCGATGACCCCACTCTCCCGTGGCAGAGCGCCCGGCGGATCAGCCCGCGGGATGAACCGGCCCCCACCAGGGTCTGATCCCCGGCCCGGGTTCCCCTCCCCAGGTGGGGGTCTCAGCGCACCGGAGGATGCGCGGCGTCGGAGGTCTCGGAAGCCAGCGATGCGCCGTGGCCGGCGTCCTCGGACTGCGCGACCAGCTGGGCGAAGTCCCCACCCGCGGAGAGCAGCTCGGCGTACGTGCCGCGCTCGACGATCCGCCCGTGGTGCATGACGACGATCTGGTCCGCGCTGCGGATCGTCGAGAGGCGGTGGGCGATCGAGATGACGGTGCGTCCCTGGCCGAGGGTCTCGAGCGCCTCGCTCATGGCGCGCTCGGTGCGCACGTCCAGCGCGCTCGTGGCCTCGTCGAGCAGCAGGATCGGCGGGTCGCGCAGGATCGTGCGGGCGAGCGCGATGCGCTGCTTCTCCCCGCCCGAGAAGCGGTACCCCCGCTCCCCCACGAGCGTCCGGTAGCCCTCGGGGAGGGAAGCGATGTGGTCGTGGATCTGCGCGATCCGGCACGCGGCCACGAGCTCCTCGTCCGTCGCCTCGGGGGCCGCGAAGCGCAGGTTCTCGGCGATCGTGGCGTGCAGCAGATAGGTCTCCTGGCTCACGAGGCCCACGCACGCCGCGAGCGAGGTCATCGTGACGTCGCGCAGATCGTGGCCGTCGAGGGTGACGGTGCCCGCGGTCGGGTCGTACAGCCGTGCGACCAGGTAGGCGGTCGTGGTCTTGCCCGAGCCGGTGTGCCCGACCAGCGCGGTGTGCCGTCCCGCGGGCGCCACCAGGTCGAGATCGGCGAGCGTGAGCTCCTCCGAGCCGGGGTAGGCGAAGGACACGTGATCGAAGGCGACCGTGCCGGAGACGGCCCGGGGGTCCAGCTCGAGCGCGCCCGGACGGTCGGCGATCGTGACGGGGGCGTCGATGTACTCGAACACGCGCGTGAACAGGGCCAGGGATGCGCTGATCTGGTTGGAGACGCGCAGCAGGCCGTTGAGCTGCGGCATGAGCGAGGACTGCAGGGCGATGAAGGCGACGAGGGTGCCGATCGTGATCGAGCGATCGCCGCCCACGAGCAGGTAGCCGCCGAGGAGGTAGGTGAGCGCCGGGATGATGGCCATCAGGGAGCTGAACACGGCCACGTTCCAGCGCCCCGCCATCTCGGAGGAGACCTCGAGATCGGCGAGGTCGCGGGAGTCACGCGCGAAGCGGTCGGTGAGGGCCTGGGTGCGGCCCATGGTCGTCGACAGCAGGATCCCCGAGACCGAGAGCGACTCCTGGATCCCCGCGGCGAGATCGGCGGACTTCTCCTGGCGTGTCTTGACGATCGCGCGGCGACGGGTGCCCACGCGTCGGTTCATCCACACCGCGAGCGGCGTCGCGACGAGCGAGAACAGGGTCAGGCGCCAGTCCATCGCGATCATCGCGACGAGCGCCATCACGATCCCGGCGAGCGCCGAGACGATCTGGGTCATGACCGAGGTGACGACGGCCTGCATCGATCCGATGTCGGAGAAGATGCGGGACTGGACCTCGCCGGTGCGGGTCCGCGTGAAGAATCCGAGTCCCATGCGCTGCAGATGGCCGTACACGGTGACTCGCAGGTCGTGCATGACGGCCTGGCCCACCCGGGTTGAGACCATCGACTGGGTGACGTTCAGCGCGGTGGAGACGACGGTGACCGCGACCAGGCCGCCGACGCACGCGGCCAGCAGGGCGAGCCGGCGGTCCGGGAGCGCCTGGTCCACGATCGCGCGGACCAGGAACGGGGAGACGACACCGGTCGCGGCGCCGAGCGCGATGAAGGCGAGGACCACGGCGATGCGACCGCGGTACGGCGCGAACAGACGCAGCACGCGTCGCACATCGGCGCGCTGGCCGGGCGCGAGGCGCATCTCGTCGGGATCGAGCCGACGTCCGCCTCCCACGCCGTGACCGGCCCCGATCCCTCCGGCGGTCACAGACCGGCGCCTCGCGCGACCTTGTGCTGAGCCGCCTGCGCGAGCGGGCGCACGGTCACGAGATCGAGGTTCACGTGGTGGGGGGCGTTCAGGGCGTAGGAGATGACGTCGGCGCAGTCCTCGGCGGTCAGCGGCTGTTCGACGCCGTCGTAGACGCGGTCGGCCGCCGCCCGGTCTCCGTCGAGGCGGACGAGGGAGAACTCCTCGGTGCGCACCATGCCGGGGGCGATATCGATGACGCGGATCCGCTCCCCGTTCAGCTCGAGACGCAGGGCGCCGGCGATCATGCGCTCGCCCGCCTTGGCGGCGTTGTACCCGCCGCCGCCCTCGTAGGCGGCGTCCGCGGCGGTCGAGGACAGCACGAGCACGTCGCCGCGGCCGGAGGCGCGCAGCGCGGGGAGAAGGGCGCGGGTCACCCGGAGGGTGCCGAGCACGTTGGTCTCGTACATCGCGCGCCACTGCTCGATGTCGGCGTCCTCGATCCGGTCGGTGCCGAGCGCGCCGCCCGCGATGTTGACGACGGCGTTGAGGGAGCCGCCGAACAGCTCGTCGACACGGCGGACCAGGCCGGCCACGGAGGTCTCGGAGGTGACGTCGACGGGATGCGTCGCACAGCCGGTCCCAGCCACGAGGGACGCGAGCCGGTCCTCACGGCGGGCGACGGCCAGCACGCGCCAGCCGTCGGCGGCGAGGCGCACGGCGGTGGCGCGGCCGATGCCGGAGGAGGCACCGGTGACGACGGCGGTGAGCGGGGTGGGGGCGGCGGCGGACATGGCGCCAGGGTAGTCGCGCCGTGCGACGCCGAGGTGCACCGGGCTCGCGGCAGCGACGACGCCCACGGCACTCGGCTCACCAGGTGATGTCATG
>DAMDHZ010000032.1:21894-29775 GCA_032101665.1 Brachybacterium sp.
GTCGGCGGGCTCGACCTGGAGCGTCGCGTGCTCGAGCGCGTAGCCCTCACGCAGCACGTCCTGCGCCCGATCGAGCACGGCATGCTGCTCGACGCCGGGGGCCGTGACGAGATGTGCGCTCGCGACGTCCATCCCCGAGGTGAGGGTCCACAGGTGCAGGTCGTGGACCTCGGCCACGCCCTCGATCGCCGCGAGATCCGCACGCACCGCATCGGGGTCGATGCCCGCGGGGGTGGACTGGCTCAGCACGGTGAGCACCTCGCGACCCAGGATCACGGCACGCACGGCCACGAAGGCGCCGACGCCCAGGGCCACGATCGTGTCGACCAGCGACCACTCGGTGACAGCCAGGACGAGGGCGGCCGCGACGACGCCGATCGAGCCGGCGGTGTCCGCGACCACCTCGAGGTAGGCGCCCTTGACGTTGAGGCTCTCGCGCGATCCCTCGCGCAGCACGAGCATGACGGCGACGTTCACGACCAACCCGAGCCCGCCGACGACGAGCATCGGGATGGACGCGACCTCGACGTCGCCCGGGTCGAGGAGTCGTCCGATCGCCTCGAGGACGACGTACGCGGCGACGCCGAGCATCACGATCACCGCGAGCAGGGAGGCGAAGACCTCGAGCCGGTAGTGGCCGAAGCTGCGGCGGCCGGAGCGGTCGGGCCGACCGGCCATGGCCGTGGCCGCGAGAGCCGCGCCGAGGGTGACCACGTCGGCCGCCATGTGTCCCGCGTCCGAGAGCAGCGCGAGGGATCCCGTCAGGAGCGCGGTCACGAGCTCGACCACGAAGAACGCGGCGATCAGGCCGACGGCGAGGGCGAGCTGTCCTCGATGGCGGCCGGCCGCGCTCTCCGGTGCCGCGGAGCCGTGCGTGTGCCCCATCAGGCGTCACCGCCCCCGCGTCCACGCCGTTCCGGATGGGCGAGCTCGACGTGCCCCGCATGGGCGAGCGCCACCTCCAGGAGCTCGCGCACGTGCGGGTCGTCGAGGCTGTAGATGACGTGGCGCCCCTCGCGCCGCGAGGCGACGACCCGGTGGGCGCGCAGCAGCTTGAGGGCGTGGGAGGTCGCCGATGCCGAGTGTCCTGCGATCCGCGCCAGATCGTGCACGCACAGATCAGCGCCGCTCAGCGCGACGAGCAGGCGCAGACGGGCCGGGTCCCCGAGCAGCGAGAAGATCTCGGCCGCGTCGTCGAGAGCGGGGTGCTCGGACGCTCCGGGCACGGACCGCTCCCCCGCTGTGCGCGTCCCCACGAGAACACCTGAAGAATTGTTCATCTGTTCAGGCTAGGTCGTGCGTGCCCCGGCGACAAGGGCCGTGCCCCGACCGGCCGGTCCAGGGGCATGGCCCGCCCCGCGCCGCGCGGCCTAGCCTGGAGCCATGGCCTCCAGCACCTCGTCCGCCCAGCGGAAGACGGCCCGCCGGCTCCTCGACGAACACGGCACGACTTTCGCCGCCGATGCCGGGATCCGGCTCAAGGACACGCCCTCGCCCCTGTGGGAGCTGCTCGTGCTGTCCCTGTTGTTGTCCACCCGGATCAGCTCGGACATCGCTGTCGCGACCGCCCGCGAGCTCACGCGCGCGGGGTGGACGACGCCCGAGCACCTGCGGGACTCGACGTGGCAGGAGCGGGTCGACGCGCTGGGGCGCGGCGGCTACCGCCGTTACGACGAGTCGACCGCCACCCGCCTCGACGACAACGCCGCCCTCCTGCTCGACCGTTGGCACGGCGACCTGCGCGAGCTGCGCGACGAGGCCGACGGCGAGGCGCCGCGCATCGCGTCGCTGCTCCAGGAGTTCACGGGCATCGGTCCCACCGGGGCCGACATCTTCCTGCGCGAGGCGCAGGCGGTGTGGCCGAGCGTGCGTCCCTACGCCGACGCCCTCGTGCGCAAGGGCGCCCATCTCGCGCACCTGCCCGAGGACGCCGACGGCCTGGCCGGCCTCGTCGACGGCGACGACCTGTCCTCGCTGTGCGCCGCGCTCGTCCGGGTCGCGCGCGACCCGGAGCTGCTGCAGGAGGGCTGATCCGCGCCGGCGGCCGATCCTCGCCACCTGGCCCGGCCCGTTGTGTCCGGCGCCGCGGAGCACTACGCTCTCGCGAGTGCTCGGATACCGGAGGATCGCCGCCGCGGCCTTCCGGCAGTACTCGACCTACCGCACGGCGACCGCCGCGGGCGTCTTCACCAATACGATCTTCGGGTTCATCCGCGCCTCGATCATGCTCGCCGCGATCGGCACGGCCGGCGGTGAGCTGCGCGGCTACGACGCCCTCCAGGCCGCCACCTACGTCTGGCTGGGCCAGGCGCTCCTGGCCCCCATCGAGGCGTTCGGCACGCGGGAGCTGGCGCAGCGCATCCATCAGGGCGACGTCGCCGTGGACCTGCTGCGCCCCGCCGATCTGCTCGCGGTCCTGTACTCCCAGAAGCTCGGCCGCGCGGGCTTCCTCGTGCTCGCCCGGGGGCTGCCGCCGCTCGTGATCGGCGGTCTGGTCACGGGGCTCGCCCTGCCGACCAGCCTCTGGTCGGTCCCGCTCGGGCTCGTGGCCCTGCTGCTCGCGATCACGGTGTCCTTCGCCGCGGACATCCTCGTCAATCTCGCGGCCTTCTGGCTCGTCGAGACGCGCGGCCTCTCGATCGTCTACAACGCCGTCATGAACCTGCTGTCGGGCTTCCTGATCCCGATCTGGTGGTTCCCGGACTGGCTGCTCGTGCTGAGCCGCATGACGCCGTTCCCCTCGATGATCCAGACGCCCATCGACACCCTCTCGGGGCGCGTGGCGCCGATCGAGGCGCTCGAGGCGATCGGCGTGCAGCTCGTCTGGATCGCCGTCCTCGGTGCCGCGGCCTGGGCGATGCTGCGCGGCGGCGTGCGAGCCTTGGAGGTGCAGGGTGGTTGAGAGCCAGAGACCCGCGACGCCGACCGCTGTGGTCCGGCGCGATCGGCCCGTGGGCACGTGGCGCATGGTGCGCACCCTGTACGGCTCCCGGATCCGCTCCCAGGCCTCGTTCCGCACCAGCTTCCTCGCCGACGTGGCCGGCCAGGTGCTCATCGTCGCGACCGAGTTCCTCGAGCTGTGGGTGATCCTCGCCCAGGTGGGCGTGCTGGGCGGGATGGACCTCGCCCAGGTCGCCGTGGTCTACGGGCTCGGCTCGCTCGCCTTCGGCATCGCCGACCTCGTGCTCGGAGAGATCGACGGCCTGTCGGCGTACATCCGCTCCGGCAAGCTCGAGACACTGCTCGTGCGCCCGGTGCCGATGCTCCTGCAGATCTCGAGCCTGGACATGTCCCTGCGCCGCCTGGGGCGGATCGGGGTGGGCCTGGCGATGTACGTCGTCGCGCTCGGCCTCGCCGGCTTCGACCCGACCGCGCCACACCTGCTGCTCGCCGTGATCGCGCCGCTGTCCGGGGCGGCGATCTTCGCGGGCCTGCTCACCCTGGCCGGTGCCCTCCAGTTCTGGCTCGTCGACGGCCGCGAGTTCGCCAACGCCTTCACCTACGGCGGCAACTACGTCTCCACCACGCCCGGAGCCGTCTTCACGCTGCCGATGCGCGCGTTCTTCACCTTCGTCATCCCGGCCACGCTCGTCGCCTACGCGCCCACCCTCGCACTCCTCGACCTGCCCGGGCCCGCCCTGATCCCCGCCGTGGCCGGATGGCTCGGCGCGCCCGCGGCCGTGCTCGTGTGGGTCCTCGCGGCGCTCGCCTGGCGGGCAGGGATCCGTCACTACACCGGAGCAGGAGGATGAGCATGGCAGGACGCGACAGGACCGACGAGCCCGCGGCAGAGCTGCGCCATCTGCGCCGCGACTACGTGGTGCGTGCGCGGCAGGAGGGCTCACGGCGGCGGCGCCGCACGCTCGTGCGCGCCGTCGACGACGTGACGCTCACGCTCGGGCGCGGCGAGGCCGTCGGCTTCGTCGGCGCCAACGGGGCCGGCAAGTCGACGACCATCAAGATGATGACGGGCATCCTGCAGCCCACGAGCGGCGAGGTCCGCGTGCTGGGCCGCACGCCCGTCCCCGAGCGGCGCCGTCTCGCGCGCGAGATCGGCGTGGTCTTCGGCCAGCGCTCGCAGCTGTGGTGGGACCTGCCGCTGCGCGAGTCCTATCGGATCCTCGGGGCGATGCATCGCCTCCCCGACGCCGCGCGCGACGAGCGCCTGGCGCGTCTCGTCGACGGCCTCGACCTCGGCCCGTTCCTCGAACGGCCCGTCCGCCAGCTCTCGCTGGGCCAGCGCATGCGCGGCGAGGTCGCGGCGGCCCTCCTGCACTCCCCTGCTCTCGTGATCCTCGACGAGCCCACCATCGGCCTCGACATGGTCTCCAAGGAGGGGCTGCGGCACTTCCTGCGCGAGGACCGCGCCGAGCGGGGCACGACGCTGTTCCTGACCACGCACGACATGAGCGACGTGGAACGGCTGTGCGAGCGCCTCGTCGTGGTCAACTCCGGGACCATCGCGTACGACGGGGCGCTCGCGAGCTTCCGCGACGCGCTCGGCGCCCCGCGCGAGCTCATCGTCGACCTGGCCGCCCCGCTGACACGCCTCGACGTCCCGCCGGGCGCCGAGGAGACCGCGGTCGAGGCCGAGGGGATCCGCCATCGCATCCGCTTCTCGGGCGCCGAGCTGACGGTGCCCGCCCTGCTCTCCCACCTCTCGGCCCAGGCCGAGGTCACCGACCTCTCCCTCGCCGAGCCGGCGATCGAGGACCTGGTCCGGCAGATCTACGCGCGCGGGTCCTCCCGGTGACCGCGGCGGCCCGGCTCGCGGCCCTGGCCTACCTCCCTCACAGCAGCGCCGACATTCCCCGGCGCTGAGACGCGTGGTGCCGAGACCGCACGCCCCGCCGACTACGCTGGTCGCACCCGGATCCCCGGCGGGCGACGGCGCGTCGGACCGGACCGACGAGAGGAACGAGCATGGCCCCGACCGACATGTCCATCGGCCGCATGATCTCCTACGCCTACGACCGCGTGGCCCGCACCGGTCAGGAGAACCCCGAGACCGGCGAGCGCCGCAGCCGCCGCGAGGCGCTCGGACGCCGCATGCTCGAGTACGTGCTCATGAGCTCCAAGGCACGCGGGCACTTCGTCGACGAGATCGCCAGGACCACCGGGACCGTGCAGGACTTCCGCGTCTCTTCCCGGACGAGCGGGGCCTTCGATCTCGTCGCCGAGCTCGACGCCGGCGAGGCGCCCGCGCAGATCGCGATCGTCGCCAAGGTCGACACCGGCATCGACAGCGCTCAGGTCTCCCGTCTGCTCGCGGACCTCGCCCCGTCGCCCGCGAGCCGTCTCGTGCTCGTGACGGCCAAGGCCGACAAGCCTCATCTCACCCTCGACGACGACCGCCTCGTCATGGTCACGTGGGCCAAGCTCGCACGCAAGCTGGCCGCCGCGGACGCCAAGCGCGCCGCCTTCTGGCAGGTCCTGGGCGAGTACGGCGAGGACGCCGGCCCGCTGTCGGTGTTCCGGCCGGTCTCTCCGCGCCTGCTGCTCGACGAGGACCTCGCGACCGAGTTCCGCTCGTTGCTGGACACGATGCGGCTCGTGGGCCAGGAGCTGTTCGGACGCACCGTGCGATTCAGCTCGAGCCGGCGCCGCCGCGGCGCGTGGCTGCACGTCGGGGCGAGCGGCGACCAGCTCGGCGCCGAGTTCGGCGCCGTCGAGGACTCCACCCCGATCTGGCTGGTCGGCTCCCGCCCCACCCGCTCGATCGCCCTCAACATCGGGGGCCTGCCCGGCGACGAGTCCCGCGACCGTGCCGTCCGCCGGCTCCGGGCGATCGCCGGGGGCGAGCACTGGCGCGCGGATCCCGACTACGCGCCCTCGATCGGCGAGTTCATCGGCACCCGCGCATCGGGCGAGATCGAGGACGTGCGCTCGCTGCTGTGGGAGGTGTTCGACCCCCGTCTGCTCGACGGCGCCGGCTTCCCCCTCGTGCCGCGCAACCAGCCCGACCTCGAGGCCGACCGGCTCGCCGTGCGCGTGTCCTATCCCGCCGACCCGCAAGCCGGGACGTTCCTCGTCTCGATCGGCGGCTCGCGGACGTGGAGGACCCTCCTGCCGCGTGTGACCCGCGAGTACGACGGCAAGACCTACATCGTCCAGGCCGGGAAGAAGGGCACCGCCGAGGATCTCGTGCACGACGTGCACGAGGCTCTGCGCTCCCTCGCGACCAAGCCCTGAGACCGGCCTATCCTCGAGGGCGCAGATCCATCGACGAAGGAGAGCCCGGCATGCGGGGAGAGTTCAAGGTCCGGGGCGGCAAGCTCGTCTCGGTCGAGGTCGAGACCGACGGAGAGACGGTCAGCTCCGCCCACGTGTTCGGCGACTTCTTCCTCGAACCCGACGACGCCCTCGAGGACATCGACGCCGCGATCGTCGGTCAGAGCGTCGACGCGACCGCCGCGGTGCTCGCCCGCGCCATCACCGACCGTCTCGAGGCGCGGGGCGAGCCGGTCCAGCTGATCGGCTTCGATGCGCAGGCGGTCGCGGTCGCGGTGCGCCGCGCGCTCGGCCACGCCTCGAGCTGGGACGATCTCGAGTTCGATGTCATCGGCCCCGTCACGCTGCCGCCCATCATGCACGTCGCCCTCGACGAGGTCCTTCCCCACGAGGTTGCCGCGGGACGCCGCCGTCCGCTGTTCCGGATCTGGGACTGGGACTCCCCGCTCGTGGTGATCGGCTCCTATCAGAGCGTCGCGAACGAGATCGATCCCGACGGCGCGGCCCACCACGGGATCGACGTGGTGCGCCGCATCACGGGCGGCGGGGCCATGTTCATGGAGCCCGGCAACTGCATCACCTACTCCCTCGTGGTGCCGACGTCCCTCGTGGAGGGCCTGACGTTCGAGCAGTCCTACGCCTACCTCGACGACTGGGTGATGGGGGCGCTCGGCGAGATCGGGGTGAGCGCCCGGTACGTCCCGCTCAACGACATCGCCTCGGACCAGGGGAAGATCGGCGGGGCCGCGCAGCGCCGCTTCGCCGAGGGGGTCGTGCTGCACCACGTGACCATGAGCTACGACATCGATGCCGTGAAGATGGGCGAGGTGCTGCGCATGGGCAAGGAGAAGCTCTCGGACAAGGGCACCCGCAGTGCGAACAAGCGGGTGGATCCGATGCGGTCGCAGACCGGGATGGCGCGCCAGGTGATCATCGAGGGTTTCCTCGATTTCTTCCGTTCGCGCTACACGACCCACGACTCGACGTACACCGAGGGCGAGCTCGCCGCGGCCCGCGAGCTCGTGGCCACGAAGTTCTCGACGCCGCAGTGGACCAACCGGGTGCCGTGACACGACCGGGGCCGTCGGACGCGCGAGCGGCGCCGAGCGCGGCCCGGTCGGGCATTGCGCCCGCACGGATGTGACGCAGGGAGCCGCAGCCCTCGATTTTCGACGGGCTGCGGCTCTCACCGTCACATCAGTGTCGCCGCGTCCGTTCGCCGAGCCACCCACCGCCGCGCCCGTCAGGGCGACCGGGCCCACACGACCGCGGCGTGCACGGTGTGCCCCTGCCTGGAACAATGGCCCCCATGACCGACACCTCCGTGCGCCCCGATCCCGGCATCGACCCTGCCGCCTCGCCGATCCCCGACAAGCCGTCCCTCGACGGCCTCGAGGACAAGTGGGACCGCGCCTGGAGCGAGTCCCAGGTCTACGCGTTCGAGGAGGACACGACGCGCGAGCAGGTGTTCAGCGTCGACACCCCGCCCCCGACGGCGTCGGGCTCGCTGCACATCGGCCACGTGTTCGGCTACTCCCAGGCCGACATGATCGTGCGCTACCAGCGCATGCGCGGCAAGAACGTGTTCTACCCGCTGGGCTGGGACGACAACGGCCTGCCCACCGAGCGCCGCGTGCAGAACTACTACGG
>DAMDHZ010000033.1:0-1072 GCA_032101665.1 Brachybacterium sp.
GTCGCCGGCCTCCTTCCGGAGCTTCTCGACGTATTCACGGGGGAACGTCTCAGCGTCGTCCTGGGGCTCCTGGGCGTCCTCGGCGGACTGGGGCGTCTCCTGGCCGTCCTGGGGCTCCTGGGGGCCGTCCTGGGGCTCTGGGGTCGTGTTCTCGGGCATGGTGTTCTCCTTGATGGTCACTGGTACTCGTAGCCGGTCTCGACCAGCTGCTTACGGGTATCCCGGTCTGCCGTCGACCGGGTGTGCGCCGCCTGCGACAGCGGCTTCTTCTTGAGGGACACCACGGGTGCGGGACGGCACCTGCACCCGGGGTGTGTGGGCATGTAATGCGTCTTCGGCCAGACCCGGCCGTCGCGTGCCCACCACTCGCAGAGCTCACAGGCTTGGGGCTCGAGCTCCCGGGTCCACCCGTTGACGAAGGGGGACTTCTCCACCGCCCGGGAGTACGTCGAGGCAGCCGCGTCGGTGACCTGTGCGCCCGTGAACCGGCGAACACGGGCCGTGATCTGCTCCTCCGCGGTGTCAAGCAGGTTGTCGATGATCTGCTGGACTTTCGGGGACTCGATCAGCGCGGTCAGGCCGAGAGCAGCGACGGGTGCGCCGTACTCCTTCGCGACGGACCACGCGAAGTGGGAGTCCGCGAGGGCGGCACCACGGGCGGCTCCGACGAGTGTGGTGGTGGTCAGCAGCGCGACCGCCTGGTCCCTGCGGAGACTGTCCGCGAGGTACATGTCGACGATGTTCCCGGACCGGTCCATGACGATCGTGGTCACCCGGTCGACCTCGTCCACGTAGCTCTTCGTCATGCGACGGCCTCGGACCATTCGAGGCCCTTGCCGTCGAGGGCCTCACCGATCTTCGCGGCCCGGATCTCCGCGATCTCGTCGTCCCCGTAGCCGAGGCGCTTGAGCGCATACGTCGCGGGCAGCAGGCCGGCGGTGTACAGCTTCACGACGGCGTCGGCTTCCTGGGCGATCGAGCGGGTCGCGGGGTCCGCCCACGTGATCCGCGCGTCCACGGTCGAGGGGTCCACGCCGGTACGGACCGCGACGACGAGCCGGGCGACCTGCTC
>DAMDHZ010000033.1:1082-8753 GCA_032101665.1 Brachybacterium sp.
AGAGACGCCTCAGCGGCCCTCAGAGCGTCCGCAGACGGCGGCTGCGAGGCGGAGATTCCGACGTAGTGATCCGGGAGCCCGGAGAGAGCCTGCATCTGCTGCACCACGACCTTGATAGCCGCGTCATAGGCGGAGAGGTCCGCCGCCGGCAGGGAACCGAACTTCGACGCCGGGTCCTCGGAAATCATCATCCGATTGTTCTCGGGGAACGGGTTGGCGACGTCCCCGTCCTCGTCCTCGACCAGCTCCACGCCCGTCGCCCAACGACGCGGACGCGCGTAGTACTCCGAGCCCACCATGAGATCGGCCAGGAGCTTGTTCAGGGAGTCCTGGAGCGGCAGGAGATCCCGCATCTCTGACATGCCCGCGGCGTTCAGCCGGTCGGTGTTGACCAGCTCCACGACGGGGACGACCCCGAGCGGGTTCTCCAGGGTCTCCATGACCGCATAGCCGGACGCGGCATCGATCCCGTCTGCCCGGTAGCGGACGATCGTGTCCGGCCCGTACAGGACCGCGTGGGTGTGCGTGGCATCCGTCCACCGCTTCACCGCGGCGACGATCTCCCGGGTCGCGGGGTCACGGATCACAGCCACCTGGCGGGCGTCCTCCACGGTGATCGTCGGCCGGCCCTGCTCGTCGGCCCACACGATCACGAACGCGGAGCCGAGGGTGAGTGCTTCTCGGTGGGCGCCGGGGGAGTGATGGTCCAGATCGTTGCGGATCCAGTCGGCCCACACGTCGGCGCCCGTGAACCCGGTGACACGGAGCCGCTCCGACAGGGCGGTGACCGCCAGGCGGCAGAGGTTCGATCCGAGGACACCGAACCGGCCGCCCAGCGCTTCCTTCGCCTCAGGCGCGAGGAACGCCAGGGGCGGCTGCCCGGTGTAGTAGCGGTCGAGGCGGGAGAACGTGCCGGTGTTCTCGTCCAGCCGCTGAATCAGAGTAGTCAGAATGTCGCTCACTTGAATGATCTTACCTTTCGCTTCTTCGATTTCATAGCGTTCCACGTGGAACGTGAATGTGCCATGACAGCCGCGGCAGCCAAGTCGATATGCCGAGTGCTGCCGCGCTTGCTCTTGTCGAGCCTGACTCCTCTCTCCGATTCGTTCACCACGGCATTCCCGATATGCCGCGCGAAGTCCTTGTCACCGGAATGCGTAACCGCTCCGTTGATGCACGCGTTGTAGAAGTCTGTGGTCGCCGGAGTGATGCGCGCGGCGGACCAGGGGAACTCCGTGATGGGCAGGCCCTCGCGCTCGAGGACTTGCAGCGTCCTCGTCCACCGGAACGGGTCAGCGACGATCTCCTTGACCTTCCAGCGGCGGCACGCGGCGCGGATCGTGTCCTCCACGTCCTCCACGGGCACCCTGTAGTCGGAGTCGCCGACCGGCGGCTCCCACATCGCGAGCTTGTCCATGTGCGGCGTCAGAGAGATCGTGGAGATCACCAGCGCGGTCGCGTCGCTGTTGAAGCTCCCGTCGAGGGCGATCACCACCTCCGCGCCGTCCTCGATCTCCTCACCCGTCGAGAGGCCGTCCCACACACGCTCCGGCAGGAACCCGCCGGAGGACTCGGAGACGAACTGGCAGAGACGAGCGCGACGGAAGGTCGCCTCACGGGTCTTCGGCGGTAGCAGCGCCCGGATAGCGTCACGATGCAGGAAGTCGTCCAACGCAGGGTTGGCGAGCGACCAGCAGTGCTCACAGTCCACCGGGTGATCCTCGAAGCCCGCAGCGGAGTGTTCGCGCCAGACGAAGCTCGTGTCCTCCGGGTGGGCCCGCCCATACGCCCGGAGATCCGCCAGCACGTTCTCGTGCGGGTTCGGCCCCGGAGTGCCAATACCGATCAGCACCGACTCGGCGCGCTTGCCCTGGGCGAGGCTCAAGACCTCCCACGTGTCACGGCGGACCACGCCGATCTCGTCCACGATCGCCAGCGACGGGTCCAGGCCCTCCAGTGACGCCGGCGTGGCCGGGAGGACCACGAACTCCGCGCCCCTCGACGGCACCCGCAGCTTGTCCTGGTACACCTGCACCCTGGCCGCGAGATCCTCGTGCAGCTCCACCATCCGCACCGCCGTCTTGAAAATGATTCCCGCCTGGCGTTCGTCATACGCGACCACGACCACCGACGCGCCCTCCTGGCCCAGCATCAGCTCGAACAGGCCCAGCGCAGCCAGCAGCGTGGACTTCCCCTGCCCTCGGGGAAGCATCCACCCCGCCGTCCGCGGCATCGGCTTCGCATCCAGCACAGAGCCCACCAGCTCCACCTGCCACGGCCGCAGCTTCAGCGGCTTGCTGGCGCCCGTGCCCTTCGGCACCACGATGAAGTCGCTGACGAACTTCCTGAACCGCTTGGAGCCCTTCAGCCGCGTGGCGAAGGGGAGCGGCGACGGATCGACTGCTGCTTTCCTACCTGCCTGCATGAGAATCCTTCCCAATAGCAACTGCCTCTGTGCCTTGCGACCCGGGGTCGAACGTGATATGGCGAACCCCTTCCCCCCAGGGTTGGCCGGGTTCTTGACCACGAGGACGACCAGCTCGCACCCACTTCTCGAAGCGGTCAGTACCCGGCCGCGAGGAACCCCGGTCCGTGTTGCAGCCGGCGCAGACCACGTCGACGTCCTGCATGCCGATGGGGAGCCCCTGGGAGCGCCGCCACCACGCGGACGGCAGATGGTCCGCAGTCAGGTTGTCCTCACGGCCGCAGTCCGCGCAGAACGGCTGTAGACGGCGCGCACGAGCTGCGGTCCGCTTCCACGTCCCGTCGTAGCCGCGCCCAGTCGTGGACCTGTTCCTCGGAGCCCGCGGCGTCGCCCGATCCAGCTCGGCAGCACAGTCCATGCACCTGCTGCCCTCGACCGGGATGCCGCAGCCGAGACATGGCCGGCGCGTCACGAGAGTTTCTCCTGGAGTTCTTGTATCTCCTGCTCGAGGCTGTCTATGCGGCGTTCGAGGATGGTGATGATCCACTGCCGGGACTGCGCCAGCTTCTTCCAGTCGGTCATGCTGCTGCCTCCCAGTTGTAGGGCGTCCAGTCGAGGGGTTCTTCTTGCTGCCAGGCGTTGAGGTAGGTGTTGAGCCATTTGCCTGCCTCCCAGGCGTCGACGCACTTCTTGGGGATGTTCTCCCAGCCGTAGTCAGCTCCGAAGATGTGCTCGTCGTCTCTGCCGAAGAAGGTGTTGAG
The DNA here is from genome assembly GCA_032101665.1 of Brachybacterium sp. Classification (GTDB taxonomy): domain Bacteria; phylum Actinomycetota; class Actinomycetes; order Actinomycetales; family Dermabacteraceae; genus Brachybacterium. Next base: position 4,269 of record DAMDHZ010000033.1, read on the forward strand.
GGCGTAGAGGAACTTCTCGGTATTGTGTTCGAGCTTCTCGTAGTCGTCATCAGCTCGGTTCTGCGCGATGACTTGTACTCCTTGGAGTAGGTGCTTCCTGTCCTGGGAGCGATGGAAGGCCGGGGAGATGGGATCGTTCTTCTCTCCGGGCGAGAGCGTCGATCCGTCAGGATCGATGGTGGAACTCGACTGCGTCGACGCCCCCGCGTCGGCGGTATCACTCTCTTCCTGGTTCAGACTTACTGGTTCAGTTCCTTGTTCCTGGTGGTCAATGGTTGACCTACCCCCGGTCAATGATTGACCTACCCCCCGGTCAATGGTTGACCCCCCTTCGGATGCGATCACGTCCATGTGGATCGTGTACATGTGGGAGGTCTGCCGCCGCCGCCCGTCGTCTGTCGGCTGGAACCTGGCCTTCATGGAGACGTAGCCGCGCGCCGTGAGTTCGTTGAGGGCGCTGCGCACGGTCGTCCTGGATCTGATACCGGTGTCCGCCATGATCGTGGAGATCGAGGCCCACGTGGTGAAGCCCTTGGACTCGTTGGCGCGGCGGACGAGGTCCAGCAGCACGAGCTTGGTCGTGGCGGTGAGGTCCGGGACGGCCCAGACGTGCTCGGTGTGTTTGTAGCCCACGGGGCTACCTCCTTGTGAGGGTGATCGGGGTCAGGCGATGGTCCGGAGTTCCGCGTCGGCCTTCTTCGCGGTGGCGGTCAGGGCGGCGGCGTCGCGGCGTGCCTTGGCGCTCTTGAGGGCGAGGCGGGTGTAGTAGGCCTTGCGGGCGTGTTCGGCCCGTGTAGCGCGTTCTGCGGGCGTGAGGGTGCCGTCTGGGTCCACTTCCTTCTCGAACTTCGCCTGGAGGGCGGCGCGGGCGCTGGCGGTGCGGGCGCTGCGATTAGTGGTCCGGGCCCAGGACTCGTGTGCGGCCAGGCGCGCGGTCATGGACCGAATGGGATCAGGCATGGAGGCGATCCTTCCGCCCGTTTTCGGGCATGAAAAAACCCGCGACCGGATTCGGCGCGGGTTGAGTGGTTAGCGGTGCGAGGGCATCAAAAAAGCCCCGCCTGTGAGGGCAGGGCTATCCGATGCTAGTCGTCCAGCGGCGAACCACTGGGCCGGCCGCGAAGTACACGGACTTGGTACTGCGGTCGGGCCCCGGAGAGCCGTCCGTCGGGTTGCCAACGGGCCGGTACTGCGGTTGGGCCCCGGAGAGAGGGCTGCCGTGCACAACGGACTTGGGAAGGGTGTCTGCGCCCGGCACATTGGCCAGGGACGGGGTAGTCGGAGTTCCTTCGGGGATAACTCTTACACATGTCACACGTTCCGTCAACGCTGTGCGGAGAATATTCCGCACAGCGTTTGGTTTGCGTTAGAAGTCACCGAGATTGAGGCGGCGAGCCTCCTCGGCCGCACGCGCTTCCGACTGCGCCCGTGTGTACCGCACCAGCATGTCGGGGCGGGTCCATCCGGCGACGGCCATGAGCCCGTTCTCGGTGCCACCGGCGGCTAGCCACCGATGTGCCGCAGTGTGACGCAAGAGGTGCGGATGGAACCGGCTGATCCCCGCCGCGTTGGCGCGCTCGCACAGTGCCTTGTGGAGAGCGTCGTAGGAGAACGCCTTACCGCGGTCGCCGAGCCACAGGCGATCACTGTCAGCGAGCCGGTGAGTGCGTCGAGAGCGCATGTAGCGGTCGATCGCCTGCGAGGTCTGCGGGCCTAAGGGGACGGTGCGTCCCTTGTTGCCCTTGCCGCGGACGATGACGGCGCGGCCCTCGATCAGGTTCAAGTTCGAGACGGCGAGTGTGGCGGTCTCCCCTGCCCTGGCTCCGGTCTCCAACATGAATCGGACGATCGCCGTGTCGCGTCGTGCCCGGAACTGGTCTCCGGCAGCGCAGGACTTCAGGAGCGCCCGGATCTCCTCGTCGGTCAACGGCTCGATCACCTTCGAGTCGAGCTTGGCCGACTTCAGGCCGAGCAGACGGTCCTCAGGGATCTCGCCCTCGTCCGCGAGCCATGCAGAGAATCGCTTGAGCGAGAGCTGCCGGGAGCGGACGGTGGCGGGTTCCCTCCCGAGGTCATCCAGCAGGTGTGCACTGAAGGCGTTGACCGTGGCCCGGTCCAGGTGTGGCGGCACGCCGGTGTTCTCGGCCCAGCCACGGAACTGCCGCACACCATCGGTGTACGTCTTGACCGTCTGCGGAGACTTCCGCTCGGCGCGCAGCGCCACGGTCCAGGAGTCGACCAGGGACATGGCCTCGTGCGGGTCGGGGGCGCTCATGCGCCGATCCTACCCCGACACGTCCGCTTCGTTATCTGGACTACATGCGCTGTGCTGTGCCATACTGAGCAGGTCAGGCACCAAAACCAGTGCCTGACCTGCTCGAACGTTGAGAATCCCCAGGAACGTCAGTCCAGGTAGTCGCGCAGCACCTGCGAGCGGGAGGGGTGGCGCAGCTTGGACATCGTCTTGGACTCGATCTGGCGGATCCGCTCGCGGGTCACGCCGTAGACCTTGCCGATCTCGTCGAGGGTCTTGGGCTGGCCGTCCTCGAGGCCGAAGCGCATCGCGACGACGCCGGCCTCGCGCTCGGAGAGCGTGTCGAGCACCGAGTGCAGCTGCTCCTGGAGGAGCGTGAAGCTCACGGCGTCGGCCGGCACCACGGCCTCGGAGTCCTCGATGAGGTCGCCGAACTCGCTGTCGCCGTCCTCGCCCAGCGGAGTGTGCAGGGAGATCGGCTCGCGGCCGTACTTCTGGACCTCGACGACCTTCTCGGGGGTCATGTCGAGCTCCTTGGCGAGCTCCTCGGGCGTGGGCTCCCGGCCCAGGTCCTGCAGCATCTGCCGCTGGACGCGGGCGAGCTTGTTGATGACCTCGACCATGTGCACGGGGATGCGGATGGTGCGGGCCTGGTCGGCCATGGCACGCGTGATGGCCTGGCGGATCCACCACGTCGCGTAGGTCGAGAACTTGTAGCCCTTGGTGTAGTCGAACTTCTCGACGGCACGGATGAGGCCGAGGTTGCCCTCCTGGATCAGATCGAGGAAGAGCATGCCGCGACCGGTGTAGCGCTTGGCGAGCGACACCACGAGGCGGAGGTTGGCCTCGAGCAGATGGTCCTTGGCCGCCCGGCCGTCCTCGGCGATGATCGCGAGCTCGCGCCCCGCCTTGGTCTTCTTGAGCGACTCCTCCTGCTTGAGCTTCTGCTCGGCGTACAGGCCGGCCTCGATGCGCTCGGCGAGCTCGACCTCCTGGGCGGCGTTGAGCAGGGCGACCTTGCCGATCTGCTTGAGGTAGTCCTTGACCGGGTCCGCGGTCGCACCGGCGGTGACGACCTGCTGGGCCGGGGAGTCGTCCTCGGCGGCGGTGACGACGAAGCCTGAGGTCTCGCCCTCGTTCTCGTCCGAGGTGGTCGACGCGTCCGACGTCGTGGCCTCGGTGTCGTCCTCGACGCTCTCGTCGCGCTCGCCGTCGGCGGGTGCGGCCGTGGTCGGCTTCTTGGAGGCGGCAGAGCGGGCGGCGGCGGACTTCTTGGCCGCCGTGGTGGAGGTCTTCTTCGCGGCGGGCTTCGTGGTCGCGGTGCGCGCGGTCGAGGCGGTCTTCTTCTCGTCGTCCACGGCGGGCTCGGCCGTGGCAGAGGTCTTCGAGGAGGCAGTCACGCAGTTCCTTCTTCCGGCAGACCGCGGTGCGCGGCGGTCCGTCTTGCTCGGGCGATCGGTGGTCGGAGCTCGGCTCGACCGCTCCGGGTCGGGCATGGCGCAGGACCGCGGGCGGATCCCGCGAGGGGCGTGGGCGCGCATGCGGTCGGGTCGGCCCGGCGGCAAGCTCCACAATTATAACGTCCGCACGCCGGGGTTATTCCCTCCCGGACGTCCGGGAGGGGGGACCGGTCACGCCTCGGGCGCGTCCTTCACGGCGAGGACGGGGCACGGCGCGCCGAGCACGACGCGGCGAGCGGCCGTGCCGAGGTTGAGCTTGCCGGTCCGCGACTTCGCCCGCAGACCGATGACCAGCAGGTCGGCCGACTCGGCGTCGGCGACCCCGAGCAGGAACTCATCGACCTCCTCGTCGGCCGAGCAGCGGAACAGCAGCGTGTCCGGGGCGTCGACGCCCTCGAGCTCGCGGCGCACGACGTCCTCGCCCGCTCCGGTGCGCGTGCCCTCGGAGTCGATGTAGGAGTGGGAGGCGACGACGAGCGGCAGATCGCGCGCACGGGACTCGCGCACCGCGGCTCGCAGCGCGCGACGCCCCTGATCGGACGGCGTATAGGCGACGACGACGCTCATGATCCCTCTTCCTGCCCTCGGCACGGGCACGGCTCGGCGACGGGCCCCTGCGGGGCCGCTCGGGTGTGACCCTAGTCGCGCACGAGCTCTCGGATCCACCCGGCGAGCGGCGGCGACGGCACGAGGAAGCCGTCGTGGCCCACGGGCGAGTGGATGACGTGGAAGTCCGCGCCGTCGATCCCCTCCGCGATCGTCTCGCTCATC
>DAMDHZ010000033.1:8763-19616 GCA_032101665.1 Brachybacterium sp.
AGGGGGAACAGGCGATCGGTGTCGACGCCGACGACGAGCGTGCGCGCGGTGACGCGCGCCAGGGCGGCGGTGATGCCGCCGCGTCCGCGCCCCACGTCGTGCGTGTCCATCGAGCCGACGAGCACGAGGTAGGAGTTGGCGTCGAAGCGTCGGGCGAGCTTGTCGGCGTGGTTGTCGAGGTAGCTCGAGACCTGGAAGATCGTGTCCGGCGCGAGGGGATCCGCGTCCTGCTGGGTGCGGTTGGCGAAGCGGTCCTCGAGCTCGGCGGCCGTCCGATACGTGGTGTGGGCGATCCGTCGAGCCACGCCGAGTCCCTGCTGCGGCCCCTGTCCCTCGGGCGCGTCGTAGTAGTCCCCGCCGAGGAACCCGTCGCAGATGCGGATCGCGGCGGCCTGGGCGCTGTTCCATGCGATCTGGTCGGCGCTCGCGGCCGCGCAGCTGGCGATCACGGCCAACCGGTCGACGCGGGCGGGGTGGGTCACCGCCCACTCGAGGGCGCGCATCCCTCCCATCGAGGCGCCGACCACGAGGGCCCAGCGCCCCACGCCGAGACGCTCCATGAGCGCGTGCTCGGCGGCCACCTGGTCGCGCGCGGTCAGGCGGGGGAAGCGGCTGCCCCATGGTCGGCCGTCGGGAGCGATCGTGCTCGGCCCGGTGGTCCCCTGACAGCCGCCCAGGACGTTGGGGGCGACCACGAACCAGCGGTCGGTGTCGATCGGGAGGCCCGGACCCACGAGGTCCTCCCACCACCCCGCCGAGGGGTGTCCGTCGCCCGCGGGCCCCCGCACGTGCGAGTCGCCGGTGAGGGCGTGGAGGATCAGCACGGCGTTCGAGCCGTCGGCCGCGAGCTCGCCCCAGGTCTCGTAGGCGACCGTCACGGGCTCGAGCACGGCGCCGGACTCGAGCGCGAGGGCGCCGATCCGGACGAACCGTCGGTGGCCGACCGGGTCCCCCTCGCACCACGCGCCGCTCACCGGGAGCGGGGCGCGCCCGGAGGAGGATCGGACAGCCGTCACCGCGTAGCACCTCCTGGGATCGTCAGGTCGATGGCCGCGGATCCCAGCCCGGATGGACGGGGCCGGCCGCCATGACAGCGACCAATCGTGCCAGAGAGTGCTCGGGGACCGAGCTCAGCACCTCGTCCGTGAGCGCTCCGGCGGTCGCGAAGCGGTGGTTCCACCACGCCGCGAGGGCGAGCACGGTGGCGAGGTTCGCCCATCCGGCGCGCAGCTCCGCGTCGAGGGTGACGCCCGCGCCGGCGAGGGGCGGACGCGTGATGGCCTCGATCGAGCGCAGCGCCTCGTACCAGCTCCCACCTGCTCGGATGCTCGCGTGCGGGCGACAGCGCGGATCCTCCACGAGACGACTGAGGTCGCCGTCGGCGAGCACGTTCACGTCCTGGCCGCGACCGAGCAGGCAGACGAGGAAGTCGTCGCGCCGACGCGGGCTCGCGAGATCCACGACGAACGTGCGGACGTGTTCACACGCCGTCATCCATCGTTCCGGGTCTCCCGTCCCGGCGGGACCGCCCAGGTCGCGCAGGCTCGCCCGAGCGGCACTCCACGTCTCGGTGATCGCGGGGCGCGGGAGCGGGCGCGGACGCGAGTGCCCCGCCCCCGCGAGCAGCAGAGAGCGCAGGGGCGCGACAGCGGTGCGACGGTCGGTGTGCCGCTGCTCGCCGGCCAGGACCGACTCGGCCACCACGAGGGTCGCCCCCACCTCGCCCAGCGGGACGGGATCGGAGATCGCGATGTCGACGGGCGTGTCCGGTCCGGGCGGGCCCGGCGGAAGGTGCACGAGGACCTCGCGAGCCCGTCCGTGTGCGAGCACCCACAGCTCCGGGATGTCGAAGCCCTCCGTCCGCGCGGCGACGAGCACGCGCGCGGCGAGATGGACGCCGGTCGCCTCGTCCGCGGGCTCCTCGAGGGGAGGGTCTCCCGGACGGGAGGGCGCTGCCGGGTCGGGATCGCCCGGCTGCCCCTGGCCGTCGCCGAGGACGATGAGGCCGAAGGCGCCCGTGCAGCCCTCCCGGCGCAGGATCCCGATCAGGTGCGCGAGGGTCGCCTCGGCGTCCTCCCCGGCGAGCGGCCACAGCTCGGAGCGGGTCGTGACCACCACCTCCCGGCGGTCGCGATGCCCGACGAGCGCGAGGCTGTCCCGCGGCACGTCCTGGAGTCCGAGGGTGACCTGGGCGAGCAGCTCGGTGGGGTCGAGGGCGCGGAGCGTGCGCGCCGGGGGCGGGGGGTCGTGAGGGCGGGAGCGCCGGGCGTCGCGTGCAGTCATGACGGGATGCTCGCGGCGGGGCGGGAGCGCCCGCCACCTGCCACCCCGGTTTGGGGATAACGTCGAGGTCGTCCCCGTCGTGAGCGTCCCTGTGGAGGGAACGCGGCGCGAGGGTGCACCGGAACCCGATCCACCCTCAGGAGCCCCATGTCCACCGACGATCCTCGCCCCCGCCCGCCCCTTCTCGACGCCGATCTCGCCGACGAGGTCGAGGCCGTGCTCGCGCGCGCCCTCGGCGAGCGCCGCGGCGAGCTGGCGCGCATCGCCCCCGAGGCCGCGGGCCTCGTCGATGTTCTCGAGCGCTTCTTGAGCGGGGGCAAGCTGCTGCGGCCGCGCTTCTGCTTCTGGGGCGGTGCCGCCGTGCGCGTGCCCGACCCCGAGGACCGGCGCCGCCTGTGGACGCTGGGCGGCGCGATCGAGCTGGTCCAGGCCGCGGCCCTGCTCCACGACGACGTGATCGACCACTCCCCCACCCGCCGCGGCCGCCCCGCGGTGCACGTCGCCGCGGCCCGCGAGCATCGTGAGCGGTCCCTGCGGGGCGACAGCGAGGACCACGGGATCGGCGTCGCGATCGTGCTCGGCGACATGGCGCTCGCCTGGGCGGGTCAGCTCGCCGACGAGGCGTTCGACGCGGACGGTGCCTCCGCCGCGCGCGAGCAGTTCGACCTGCTGCGCACCGAGGTGATGACTGGGCAGTACCTCGACATCCTCCATCAGGCGGGCGGCTACGAGTCCCGCCCCGATGCCGAGGACGCCGCCCTCGCCGTGATCCGCTGGAAGACGGTCCCCTACACCGTGCTGCGTCCGCTGCTCATGGGCGCGGCGCTCCTGGGCGCGGACCAGCGGCTGCTCGCCGATCTCGCGGACTACGCGGAGGCGGCGGGACGCGGTTTCCAGCTGCGCGACGATCTGCTGGGCGTCGTCGGGGACGAGCAGGCGACCGGCAAGTCCGCGAGCGGCGACATCCTCGAGGGCAAGCGCACGGTGCTGCTGGCGCGCGCCGAGGCGTCCGCCGACCCCGCCCAGCGGGGCATCCTGGACGCCGTGGTCGGGCGCGGCGACGCGGACCCGGTCGAGGTCGCCGCCGTCCGCGGCATCCTCCGGGACACCGGCGCGGTGCGCGCGGTCGCGGAGATGGTCGAGGCCGACGGGCGACGGGCCCTCGACGCGCTCGTCCGAGCGAGCGACATCACCCCCGAGGCGCGCGACGGTCTCGCCGCGCTCGCCCGGTCGGCCACGTCGCTCGAGGGCATCGCCGTTCAGTGACGTGCGCGGGTCCCCCGGTGGCGGGGCTCAGAAGGCGAGCGCCTGGGCGCGGCGACGCACCTCGCCGCGCTGGCCCTGGCGGAGCTGGTCGATCGGACGGCCCGGCAGGGTCTCGTCGGCCGTGAAGAGCCACTCGAGCAGCTCCTCGTCGCTGAAGCCCGCGTCCCGCAGGACGGTGATCGTGCCGGCCAGGTGCGGCGCGATCTCGCCGTCCATGATCATGGCCGCCGGCACCGAGCGCACCACGGGGTCGCCGCGGCGCACCGCGACCAGCTGCCCCTCGTCGATCAGGCGCCGCACCCGCGAGGTCTCGACCCCGAGCTGCTCGGCGGCGTCGGGGAGCGTCAGCCAGGTACCCACCAGTTCATCCACGTCAGTCACGACACCAGGGTGCCATGCCCGAGGTGACGGTGTCCGCACGGTCCACGGGGCGACGCGTCTCACGCCCGCGCGGGCGTGTGTCGGTCATCGGCGGCGTGCGCGACCGACCCTAGACTCAGCCTCGTGAGCTTCGCGCCGACGGCTTCCCCGGACATCGGCCTGCTCCTCGACGGCCGCTACCGGGTCGAGGAGCTCGTCGCGCGCGGCGGCATGGCCACGGTCTATCGCGGACACGACGAGCGGCTGGACCGCACCGTCGCGCTCAAGATCATGCACCCCCACCTCGCGGCGGACCCGGAGTTCCTCGCCCGCTTCACGCGGGAGGCGCGTTCGGCGGCCCGGCTGTCGCATCCCTGCGTCGTCTCCGTGTTCGACCAGGGGGAGGACGCCGACCGGGTGTACCTGGCCATGGAGCTGATCGAGGGCGAGACGCTGCGGGCCGAGCTGTCCCGGACGGGTGCGCTCACGGTGCGCGAGGTGCTGCGCATCTCGATCGCGGTGGCCCAGGCCCTCCAGGCCGCGCACCGGGCGGGCATCATCCACCGCGACATCAAGCCGGAGAACATCCTGCTGGCCGAGGACGGCCGCGTGAAGGTCGCCGACTTCGGCCTGGCCCGCGCGATCGGCAGCGCGACCTCGTCGACCTCCGCGACGCTGCTGGGCACCGTCGCCTACATCAGCCCCGAGGTCGTCACGCGCGGCCAGAGCGACGAGCGCAGCGATCTCTACTCCTTCGGCGTCGTGCTGTACGAGATGCTCACGGGCGTCCAGCCGCACACGGGAGAGCTGCCGGTGCACGTCGCGTTCCAGCACGTCCACGAGGACATGCCGGCGCCCTCGCTGCGCACGCCCTCGGTCCCCCGCCAGCTCGACTCCCTGGTCACCTGGTGCTGCGCTCGCACCCCGGCCTCGCGGCCGCGCGACGCCTACGAGCTGCTCGAGGCGCTCGAGGACCTCGCCGCGACGCTCCCCGCCGCGGTGCTCGACGCGCCGCCGCTCGCGGCGGAGCGCAACGGCACCCAGGACGTCCCGCACCTGACCTCGGCGCTCGACGACGCCGCCCTGCTCGAGGACGCTCCCGCCCGCTCGTTCCCGGCCGAGGCGGCGCCCGATCCCCTCGCGGAGGACCCGGATGCCTCGACGCGCGTCGTCGCCCTGCGTCCGCCGTCTCCGCGCCGCGGACGTCATCTGCGGCGCGGCGCGAGCCGCAGCCCGCTCGCGGTGCGCGCCATCGCGGCGCTCGCGGTGCTCGCGCTGCTCGCGGGCGGGGTGTGGGCCTCCGTGCGCTGGTATGCGACCGAGGGACCCGGCGGTGACCGGGCGGTGCCCTCCGTCGTGGGCGCGTCCCTGTCCGAGGCCGAGTCCGCGCTCGAGGCCCGGGATCTCGCGGTCCGCACCTCCGAGACCTACTCCGACGACGTGCCCGCCGGGCACGTCGTGACCGTCACCCCGAACGCGGGGAGCGAGCTCAAGCGGGGCGACGCCGTCACCCTGTTGGTCTCGCGCGGTCAGCAGACCTTCACCGTCCCCGATGTGCGCGGTGCGAGCCTCGACGACGCCCGCGCGAGCGTCGAGGCGGTCGGGCTCACGCTCGTCGAGGACGACCCCGCGTACGACGCGACGGTCCCCGAGGGCAGCGTCGTCTCCCAGAGCTCGCAGTCCGACACCCTGCCCGAGGGCGGGGAGGTCCACGTCGTCGTCTCCCGTGGTCCCGAGCCCGTCGCGGTGCCCGACCAGAGCGGGAGGAGCTCGGCCGACGCCCAGGCCGCGCTCAAGGCCCAGGGCTTCCGGGTACGCGTCACCGAGTCCTTCTCCCCCACGGTCGCCACGGGGGCGGTGATCTCGCAGGATCCCCCGGGCGGCACCGCCCGTCCCGGCGCCACGATCGGGATCGTCGTCTCCAAGGGACCGGAGATGGTGACCGTGCCCGACGTGTTCCAGCGCCCCGAGGCCGAGGCCACCTCGACCCTCGAAGGAGCCGGCTTCACGGTCAAGGTCGTCCACGACAAGGGCGACCCGGTGTTCGGGCTCGTCTACGAGCAGTCGAGCGCGGGCGGCAGCCAGGCCGCCAAGGGGTCGACCATCACCATCAAGGTGTTCTGAGGGCCGCAGGGGCACAGCCCCCACGGTCCTCGTGTCGGGTCCCGCGGGCAGGAGCCCGGGTGTCAGCGCTGGGAGAGCATCTCGGCGACCAGGAACGCGAGCTCGAGCGACTGCTGGTGGTTCAGCCGCGGGTCCACGAGCGTCTCGTAGCGGCGCTCGAGCCCGACCTCGTCGATCGAGCCGGTCCCGCCCAGCACCTCCGTCACATCGTCGCCCGTGAGCTCCATGTGCAGGCCCGCCGGGATGGTGCCCAGCTCGTGATGGATCTCGAAGAACGCCGTGACCTCGTCGAGGATGTCCTCGAAGCGGCGCGTCTTGTAGCCGTTGGACGAGGTGATCGTGTTGCCGTGCATGGGATCGGTCACCCACGCGACCTTCGCCCCCGCGTCGCGCACGCCCTCGACGAGAGCGGGAAGGCGGTCCCGGATCGTACCGGCGCCCATCCGGGTGATGAACGTCAGGCGCCCCTCACGGCGCTCGGGGTCGAGCCGGTCGATGAGCCGCAGGGCGTCGTCGACCGACGTGCCGGGCCCCAGCTTGACCCCGATCGGGTTGTTGACCCGCGCCATGAAGTCCACGTGCGCGCCGTCGAGCTGGCGCGTGCGCTCGCCGATCCACAGGAAGTGGCCCGAGCAGTCGTAGATCTGTCCCGTGCGGGAGTCGATCCGTGACAGCGCCTCCTCGTAGTCCAGCAGCAACGCCTCGTGCGCGGCGTAGAACTCGACCGAGCGCAGAGCGTCGAAGTCGTACCCGCACGCGGCCATGAAGCGCACCGCCCGGTCGATGTCGCGCGCGAGCGACTCGAAGCGGTCGAAGCCGGGCCCGGAGATGAAGCCCTGGTTCCACGCGTGCACCTCGCGCAGGTCCGCGAAGCCGCCCGTCGTGAACGCGCGCAGCAGGTTGAGCGTGGACGCGCTCGTCGTGTACATCCTCCACAGGCGGTGCGGATCGGGCGTGCGCGAGGCCTCGGTGAACGCGTAGCCGTTGACCGCGTCGCCGCGGTACGAGGGCAGGGTCACGCCGTCGCGCGTCTCGACGTCTCCCGAGCGCGGCTTGGCGAACTGGCCCGCCATGCGCCCCATCTTCACGATGGGCATCGAGGCGCCGTAGGTGAGGACGGCCGACATCTGCAGGATGGTGCGGATCTTGTTGCGGATCCGGTCGGCCGTGGACTCCGCGAAGGTCTCGGCGCAGTCCCCGCCCATGAGCACGAACGCCTCGCCGCGCGCCGCCGCGGCGACGCGGGCGGTCAGCTGGTCGGCCTCGCCCGCGAACACGAGCGGCGGAGCGGTGCGGAGCTGGGCGGCGACCGCCGCGCGCTCGGACTCGTCGGGCCAGGACGGCTGCTGCACGCGCGGGTAGCCGCGCCACGTGGCGAGGGCATCGAGCTCCGCGCTCGAGGCGGAGAGGGAGAAGTCGTGCTCGTGGGCGACGTGGTCGTGGTGCAGGGGATTCACGCCCACAGGGTACGCAATGGGGAGCGCCCGCCGGCGCATGGCCCGAGCGCCGGGACGCGGCGAGGCGGACTCGGTCAGCGCGGGCGCGTCTGGGCGGCGAGGCGCCGCTTGGCCTCGGACGCGTACTCGTCGACGTACTCCTGGCCGGACAGCTCGCGGATCGCCGCCATCACGGCGTCGGTGACCGCACGCAGCCGGGCGCCCTCGAGCGCGGCGCCCGAGGCGTCGGCGAGGGACCGGGCGTCCAGCGGCGTGCCCACGACGGTGCGGATGCGCGGATGCCGGTGAGGCAGGAAGCGTCGACCCTGCTGCGCCTCGAAGGCGCCGATCATCGCGACCGGCACGATCGGGCAGCCGGACTCGAGCGCCATGCGCGCGGCGCCCGTCTTGCCGCGGTAGAGCCGGCCGTCGGGGCTGCGGGTCCCCTCGGGGTAGATGCCCAGCACGCGCCCCTCGGCGAGCAGGGCCAGACCCGTCGTGAGCGCGGCGCGCGAGGCGGACCCGCCGTTGCGGTTGATCGGCATCACGCCGATGCTGCGCAGGAAGAGTCCGAGCACCCGGTTGGTGAGGCTGCCGCCCGCGTAGTAGTCGGCCTTGGCCAGGAAGTGCACCGTGCGCCGCACCTGAGCGGGCATGACGTACGTGTCGGCGACCGACAGGTGGTTGCTCGCGAGGATCACCCCGCCGCGTCCGGGGATGTTCTGCGCACCCTCGATGCGGGGACGCCAGATCAGGCGCAGCAGCAGGACGACGACCGGCTTGAAGACGTTGTAGAGCATGCGGTAGGCCCTTCTCAGGGCCTCGAGGGCCCGTGGGTGCGACGATGTGACGATGGGGACGGACGACAGGTTCAGCGCGCGCGCCCGCTCGTGGCACGGGTCGGCACACTCTACCGTGGCCCCGCGCGGTGGCCTGCTGCTGTGCCACGGCTTCACAGGCACCCCGCAGTCGCTGCGCGACTGGGGCGAGGACCACGCGGCGCGCGGCTGGGAGGTGAGCCTCCCGTTGCTGCCGGGCCACGGCACCTCGTGGCGCGAGCTCGCGCGGACACCGTGGCGGGCGTGGACCGAGGCCGTGCGCGAGGCGGCGCGCGAGCTCGCCGCACGCCACGGCACGATCGCGGTCGGCGGCCTGTCGATGGGCGGCGCGCTCGCGCTCGCCCTGGCCGAGGAGGCGGGCACCGCCTGCCTGGTCGACGCCCTCGTGCTCGTCAACCCCTCCCTCGCGCTCCCCCGCACGAGCGCGATGGCGCTGCCCCTGCTGCAGCACGTGGTGTCCTCGATCGCGCCGATCGCCTCGGACACCGCCAATGGCGCCGTCGAGGAGGCCTATCCCCGCACCCCAGTGCGGGCTGCCGAGCAGATGCGGCGCCTCCAGCGCCGCGTGCGGGGCGCGCTCGGGGAGGTCCACTGCCCCGTCCTGCTCGCGACCTCCCTCGAGGACCACGTGGTCGATCCCCGGTGCAGCGACCTCGTCGCACGCACCGTCTCCGGGCGCGTCGAGCGCCTCGCGCTCACCCGCAGCCACCATGTGGCGACGCTCGATGCGGACGCGCCGCTGCTGTTCGAACGCTCCGCGGAGTTCCTCGACCGCGCCGTCGGCCGCCGCCCCTGAGCACGGCGGCCGGGAGTTGTCAGCGCCGACGCGCGAGGTCGGCCGCCCCGATCATGCCGGCCTCGTTGCCCATGCTGGCCTGCGCGAACGGTGACTGGGTGCGGTGGGCGCGGGCCGTGAGGGTGCGGGCGTAGCCGGCGCGCGCCGGATCGAGCAGCAGGTCACCGGCGGCCGAGACACCACCGCCGATCACGATCATCTCGGGGTCCAGGAGGGCGGAGATGCTCGCAGCGCCGCGGCCGAGCCAGTCGCCGATCTCGGTCAGGTGCCGCTGGGCGCCCGGATCGCCCTCGCGCGCCATGCGCGTGATCAGCGGGCCGTCGATGCCGCTCGCGGCGCCGCCGGCGGCGGCCAGCAGCGGCTCGAGCAGGGGATCACCCGTCATGGCGGCGGCACGCGCGCTGCGCACCATCGCCGTGCCCGAGGTGTACTGCTCGAGGCACCCGCGATTGCCGCAGCCGCACCACTGGCCGTCGGGCACCGCCGTCATGTGCGCGATCTCCCCGGCGAATCCGCCGGCGCCGCGGACCAGCCGTCCGTCGAGCACGATCGCACCGCCGAGTCCCGTGCCGACCGTCATCATGAGCATCGTGTCGGCCTCGGCGGCGGGCCCGAAGCGGAACTCCGCCCAGCCCGCCGCGTTGGCGTCGTTCTCGACCACGACGGGCAGGTCCACGAGCGCCTCGACGTGGTCGGCGAGCGCGCGATCGCGCCACGCGAGGTTCGCGGCGAACACGACCGTGCGCCGGTCCGCGTCGACGAAGCCGGCGGCGCCGATGCCGATGGCCACGACCGGGTGCTGCTCACGCAGCTCGCGCACGGCGTCGGCGACGGCCTGCTCGAGCAGCTCAGGGTCCTGGGCGGGAGTGCGGCGCTTCGCGCCCGCGATGATCCTGCCGTCCTCGTCCACCACCCCGGCCGCGATCTTGGTGCCGCCGATGTCCACTCCGATGGAGAGCATGGTGTCGTCCCGTCCTGTCCCGTCGTCCTCACGCGCGCCGCTGCGCGCCCGGAGACCATGCTAGGGCTCGCGCCCCGTAGACTGACGTGCACCGCCGCGGGATCCCCTGGCCGCCTCACGGCCCGTCCGCGCGCCCTCCGACCAGATCGAAGGAGATCTCGTGAAGCAGTTCGGCACCGCGGCCATCGCCTCCGCCCAGGACGACGAGAACGCGACCAGCCTTCTGGTGACCGACCGCCTCGGCCGGTTCCCCGACATCCCGCTGTTCGAGCGCGCGACAGCACCCGACACGTGGCAGCCCGTGGGCGTCGCGGAGTTCCTCGACGAGGTCCGCGAGGTCGCCAAGGGACTCATCGCCTCGGGCGTGCGCAGCGGCGACGTGGTCGCCATCATGTCGCGCACCCGCTACGAGTGGACCCTCGTGGACTGGGCGATCTGGTTCGCCGGCGGGGTGTCGGTCCCGGTGTACGAGACCTCCTCCCCGTCCCAGATCCAGTGGATCGCCGGCAACTCCGAGGCGCGCTTCGCGCTCGTCGAGAGCGTCCGCCACGCCGAGGACGTCTCCTCCGTGCGCGACCAGCTGCCCTCTCTCGAGCGGACCTGGTGCCTCGAGCAGGGTGACCTCGACGCGCTCAAGGAGGCGGGACGCGAGGTGGATGACGAGCAGCTCGAGGCGGCCCGCACCTCGCGCCGCGCGAGCGATGTCGCGACCATCATCTACACGTCCGGGACCACCGGCCGCCCCAAGGGC
This sequence comes from Brachybacterium sp., assembly GCA_032101665.1. Lineage (GTDB taxonomy): Bacteria > Actinomycetota > Actinomycetes > Actinomycetales > Dermabacteraceae > Brachybacterium. The sequence goes on from DAMDHZ010000033.1 coordinate 19,580, forward strand.
GCCGAGCTCACCCACGCCAACTTCGTCGAGACCTCGC
>DAMDHZ010000033.1:19626-29750 GCA_032101665.1 Brachybacterium sp.
GGCGAGATGGTGGTGCCGCCCGGCACCCGCATGCTCATGTTCCTGCCGATGGCGCACGTGTTCGCGCGCCTGCTCGTCGTCCTCGCCGCGAGCTGGGGCGTGACCACGGCCTTCACCCCGGACACGAAGAACCTCGTGGGCGACCTGCAGTCCTTCCACCCCTCCTTCCTGCTGGCCGTGCCGCGCGTGTTCGAGAAGGTCTACAACGCCGCCGAGCAGAAGGCCACGGCCGACGGCAAGGGCGCGATCTTCGCGGCCGCGGCGAACACCGCGATCGCGTACTCCGAAGCCCTCGACGAGCCCCGCATCCCTCTCGCGCTGCGGGCCAGGCACGCGCTGTTCGACCGGCTCGTCTACTCCAAGCTGCGCGAGACGATGGGCGGGCGGGTCTCGTGGGCCGTCTCCGGGGGTGCCCCGCTCGGCGCCCGCCTCGCCCACTTCTTCCGCGGCATCGGCGTCACGATCCTCGAGGGCTACGGACTCACCGAGACGACCGCTCCCGTGTGCGTCAACCTCCCCTGGAACGTCAAGGTCGGTACGGTCGGCCCGCCGCTGCCGGGCGGCACGGTGGCGATCGATGACAACGGCGAGATCCTCGTCAAGGGCGTCATGGTGTTCCGCGGCTATCACGGCAATCCGGAGGCGACCGCCGAGGCGCTGCGCGACGGCTGGTTCCGCACGGGCGACGTCGGCAGCATCGACGAGGACGGGAACCTCTCCATCACGGGCCGCTCGAAGGAGCTGATCGTCACGGCGGGTGGCAAGAACGTCTCGCCCGCCCAGCTCGAGGACCAGATCCGCGCGCATCCGCTCGTGGGCCAGTGCGTCGTGGTGGGCGACCAGAAGCCCTTCGTCGCCGCGATCGTCACGCTCGACGCGGAGATGCTGCCGGCGTGGCTGAAGAACAACGGACGCCCTGCCCTGAGCGTCACGGAGGCCGCGAAGGACGAGAGGGTGCGCGAGGCGATCCAGTCCGCGATCGACTCCGCGAACTCGTCGGTCTCGCGCGCGGAGTCGATCCGCACGTTCGAGATCATCGACACGGACTTCACCGAGGAGAACGGCTACCTCACGCCGTCGCTCAAGCTCAAGCGCAACGTCGTGGTCAAGGACTTCTCCGACGTCATCGACCGCATCTACTCCGGGTCGAAGCCCCCCGAGGCCTCGGGCGCGGCCCGCTCCTGAGGCCGACGGCGCGCCCGTTCGTCAGGGGCGCGCCGTAGCCTGCGCTCATGTCCGTCGCCGTTCCCCGCGCCCGCCATCGCCAGCTGAGCCTGGACGATCTGGGCACCCCGCTCGTCGAGGCGGAGATGGTCGTCGTCGACCTCGAGACGACCGGCACCGACCCCGCCGCGGACGCGATCACCGAGATCGGCGCGGTCAAGATCTGCGGCGGCGAGATCCTGGGCGAGTTCCGCACGTTCGTGGACCCGCGCCGCCCGATCCCCGCCTACATCGCCTCGCTCACGGGCATCACCGACGCGACGGTCGCCGGCGCACCGGACATCGCGACCGTGCTGCCCATGTTCCTCGAGTTCGCGCGCGGTGCGGCGCTCGTGGCCCACAACGCCCGCTTCGACATCGCCTTCCTGCGCTCCTCGGCCGCCCGCATCGACGTCGAGTGGCCCTGCCCGACCGTGCTCGACACCCTGCGCCTGGCGCGTCTCGCCTTCGGGCGCGACGAGGTGCGCGACCACAGGCTCGGGACGCTCGCCTCCCACGTGGGGGCCGAGACCACCCCCGACCACCGGGCGCTGTCCGACGCGCGCGCGACCGTCGACGTCCTCCACGCGATCATCGGTCGCCTGGGCGGCCAGGGCATGACCACGCTCGAGGACCTCGCCGGGGCCCACCGCCGGGCGAGCCCCGCCCAGCAGCGTCAGCGCCACCTCGCCGAGACGGTGCCCTCGGCGCCGGGCGTCTACCAGTTCGTCGACGAGCACGGCGCTGTCCTGTACGTGGGGACCAGCCGGAACCTGCGCACGCGCGTGCGCACCTACTTCACCGCCGCCGAGACCCGGCGCCGCGTGCTCGACATGATCCCCCGGGCCCGGGAGATCCGGACCATCGTGTGCACCACGGCCACCGAGGCGGCGGTGCGCGAGCTGCGCATCATCGCCGAGAGGCAGCCGCCGTCCAACCGGCACGGCCTGCGCCCCGAGAAGGCGACCTGGCTGCGGCTCGGCCCGGGGCACGAGGGGCTGCGCGGCGCCCGTCTCGCCCGCTCCGAGGACGACGGCTCGGCCCAGATCGGTCCGCTGCGCTCGCGGCACGACGTCGACGCCCTGCGCGGTCTCCTGACCGACGCGATCCTGGGACGCTCCACCGCCTTCGAGGCGCACGGCCCGGTCCGCACCGACACGGCCCACCACGCCCGGCTGCGGCGTGCGATGCTCGAGGACCCGGCCGAGGTACTCGACCACGGCGTCGAGAGGATGCGGCGCCTGGCCGCGGCGGGCCGCTACGAGGACGCCGCCCAGCTCCGCTCCCTGATCGAGACGTACCTCGCCGCCGCCCGGCGCGCCTCACGGTTGCGCGCGCTCTCCCGCTGCGCCCTGCTCGTCGCCGCGCGCCCGGCCCCGGCACCCGCGCCGCGGCGACCCGGTTGGGAGCTGCTCGCCGTGCGCGGCGGCCGCTTCGCGGGCTCCGCCCTGGTCCCGGCCGACGGGGACCCGGTGGCCTCGGCGCGCGTGCTCGCCGCGACGAGCGTCGGGGAGGCGGCTCTCGTGGCCCCGCTGTGCCAGGGCTATCACCAGGAGGCGGAGATCCTGCTGGGCTGGCTCGCCGCCGACGGGGTCCGGATCGTGCTGAGCGAGGGCGAGTGGTCCCAGGGCGTGCGCGCGCGCTTCGACGAGGCGGCGCTCCAGGAGCGCTGGGCCCGCAGAGCGTCGGACGGCGAGGACGAGGTCCGTACGGGGCGCTAGGGTGGCGGCATCAGAGCGCCCACCGTCGCAGGAGATGCCCCGTGATCACCGCCATCGTCTCGATCCTCGTCGCCAGCAGCCGGATCCCCGAGGTCGCCCAGCAGATCGCCGACGTCGACGGGGTCCAGCGGGTCTACTCCGTGACCGGCGACGTGGACCTGATCGCGGTCGTCGCGGTCCGGCGCCATGAGGACCTGGCGGCGATCATCGCCGATCACATCGGCAAGGTGGACGGGGTGCTCGACACCACCACGAACATCGCCTTCGCGGAGTACTCCTCGCAGGATCTCGCCGAGGGCTTCTCGCTGGGCGAGTGAGGGCAGGGCCGCAGCCTGCACCTCCGGGCTCGCCCGGGCGAGCCGCTCAGGCGGCGGCCGAGGCCTCGGCCCAGGCGGCCAGCACCTGGCGCGGCTCTCCCGCGTCGAGCACCTCGCTCGCGCGCGCGAACGCCGAGGCGAAGCGCTCGTCGAAGGAACCGGACACCGACTCCCCTGCACGTGCGGCGTCGGCGGACCGTGCCGCGAGGATGCCGGCAGCGGCGTTGAGCGCCACCGCATCTCGTACCGGCCCACCGGCTCCCGCGAAGACGTCGCGCGCGACCTGGGCGTTCTCGTCGGCGGTACCGCCGCGGAGCGCATCCAACGGGCTGCGGGGCACGCCCAGCAGGGCGGCGGGGTCGAGCACGTGGCGCCGGACCTCCCCGCCGTGGACCTCCCACACGTCGGTGGGCGCCGCCACCGTGATCTCGTCCAGGCCGTCCTGGCCCCGGAACACGAGCGCGGACGTCCCGCGCCGGGCGAAGACGTCGGCGACGGTCGGTGCCATCGACGCATCGGCCACCCCGACCGCCGAGGCCGCCGGGTGCCCGGGGTTCGTGATGGGGCCGAGCACGTTGAAGACCGACGGGATGCCGATCCCCTTGCGCGCCTCGACGGCGTAGCGCATCGAGGGGTGGAAGACCTGTGCGAAGCAGAAGGTGATCCCGACCCGGTGGGCCATCGCCTCGACCGCCCGCGGTGCCAGGTCCAGGCGGATCCCGAGGGACTCGAGCACGTCGGCCGAGCCGGACTTCGAGGTCGACGCCCGATTCCCGTGCTTGACCACGGTGTGGCCCGCCCCGGCGATCACGAGCGCGGCCATCGTCGAGATGTTGACCGTCTGCGCCAGGTCGCCTCCGGTCCCGACGATGTCGACGGATCCCGCGGGCGCCTCGAGCGGCACCGCGTGGGCCACCATCGCATCGGCCAACGCTGCGAGCTCGTGCCCGCGCACCCCCTTGGCCGCGAGCGCCACGAGGAACGACGCGAGTTGGATGGGCGCCGACTGCCCGTCCATCACCTCGTTCATCGCCCACCCGGCCTGCTCGGCGCTGAGATCCTCGTGTCGCACGAGCTGGGCGACGAGCAGGGGCCAGGTGACGGTCGCATCGGTCATGTCGGCATCATCTCAACAAAGCAGCGCCCACGGTCCACACGTCCGCGGCATGCCCGTCGCCGGCCGCCCGGGCCGGACGCCGCCCCGTTCTCTCGTGGACGCCTCTCTGCCGTGGGATTCTGCGACCCGGCCCATTCAGGCGGCCTCACGGGGCCGCGGTGTCAGAAAGATCCGCGCTCGCCGAGGACGCGTGTCCGGATTCAAGTCCCCTGGCCCGAACCGATATGCTGGCCGCGCCCCGGGGCTCGTCCCCCTCCGGTGCTCCCGAGTGTCGTGTCCCGCGAGCGCCGAATCTGACGACACGACATAATGAGTGACGTGACTACAGCGACCCTCCCTCCGCGTGCGGCCCACGCCCCCACGATCGGCCGTCCCAACGCGACGCAGATCGGCACGATCGTGTGGCTCGCGAGCGAGCTGATGTTCTTCGCCGGTCTGTTCGCGATGTACTTCACCCTGCACTCGATGGTCCCCGAGGTGTTCTACGAGGGTCACGAGCACTTCAACCTCGGCTACGCGATGACCAACACCGCGATCCTGGTCGCGAGCTCCTTCACGTGCCAGTTCGGCGTCTTCGCCGCCGAGGAGGGTCGGCGCACGCGCACCGGGTCGATCCTCAACCTCCGCCGCTGGGGCCTCGTGGAGTGGTACACGCTCACCTTCGTGATGGGCGCGATCTTCGTCTCCGGGCAGGCACTCGAGTACACCGAGCTCGTCGAGAACGGCGTGACGCTCTCCTCCACGCCGTTCGGCTCGATCTTCTACCTCGCGACCGGCTTCCACGGCCTCCACGTGATCGGCGGTCTGATCGCCTTCCTGTTCGTCCTGGCCCGCTCGTTCACCGCCACCAACTTCGGTCACCACGAGGCGGTCAGCGCCATCTGCGTCTCGTACTACTGGCACTTCGTCGACGTCGTCTGGGTCGGCCTCTTCTTCGTCGTCTACCTCATGGACCCGGTCTTCAACGGCATCGGTTTCAACTGGTCGTTCTTCTGACGGAGCCGCGCGGCCCCCGCCGACCACGCCCCGACGACGTCGACATCCCCATCGCCCCGCCCCTCCTCCACGAATCGAGGTCCGACCCGTGAAGGCTCTCAGCCAGCACCGTCACCACCCGATGGCGTATCTCGTGATCCTGCTGCTCGCGCTCGTCGCGACCGGCGGGCTCTTCGTCGCCCTCCAGCCCCGCGCCGCCCAGGCCGAGGGCGCATCGCAGGAGGACATCGACGCCGGGCGCGACCTCTTCGTGGCCAACTGCGCCACCTGCCACGGCACGGGCGGCGAGGGCCGCACCGACGCTGACGGCAACACGCTGGGCCCGTCACTGATCGGCGTCGGCGCCGCATCCGTCGACTTCCAGGTCGGCACCGGCCGGATGCCGCTGCAGAACGCGGGGCCGCAGGCCCGCCGCAAGCCTGCCCAGTTCGACGACGAGCAGATCTCGCAGCTCGCCGCCTACGTCGCCTCCCTCGGCCCCGGTCCCTCGATTCCCACCTCCGAGGACGTCGACCCCGCTCTCGGCGATCAGGCCACAGGAGGCGAGATCTTCCGCGTCAACTGCGCGATGTGCCACAACGCGGCGGGCGCCGGCGGCGCCCTGACGCGCGGCAAGTTCGCGCCGCCGCTCACGGGCGTCGAGCCCCAGCACATCTACGAGGCGATGGAGACCGGTCCGCAGAACATGCCGGTGTTCAACGACGACAACATCTCCGCCGAGGAGAAGCGCGACGTCATCGCCTACCTCACCGCTCTCGACGAGAACGGTTCGCCCGGAGGTCTCTCGCTCGGCTCGCTCGGTCCCGTGACCGAGGGCATGTACGCGTGGACGATCGGCCTCGCGCTCCTGCTCGGCTGCGCCGTGTGGTTGGGGGCGAAGGCCAAGTGAGCTCGAGGAATCAGATGACCAAGCCGGACACCGAGCGGAACGCTGCCGTCACCGCTCTCATGCCCCCCGCGGGTGGAGGCTTCCCCAACCCGGGGCTGCCCCCGCACGAGCTGCGCCAGGCCGACGTGGACCCCCGGTCCGAGCGTCGTGCCGAGCGGATCGTGGCCGCCCTGTTCATCGTGTCCATCCTGGGCACGGTGCTGTTCGTGGCCTCGTACTTCCTCTTCACCCCGATGGGGACGAATCTCCTGGCCGAGCCGGGGACGCTCCACGCCGTGAAGTGGAACAACTTCTTCACGGGCCTCGGGCTCGCGATCGCCGTGTTCTTCATCGGCGCCGCGGCCGTCCACTGGGCCAAGACCCTCATGCCCGATCACGAGATGGTCGAGGAGCGCCATCGCGTGGGCGGCGACCCCGTGTCGCAGAAGCAGGCGGCTGACATCATCACGGGCGGCCTCCAGGAGTCCGGGATCGGCCGCCGTCCCCTGATCGTGACCGCCATGGTGGGGGCCCTGGCCGTCCTGCCGATCGCCGTGCTCGCGCCGCTCAGCACGCTGGGCCCGCTGCCGGGCAACAAGCTGCACCACACGTTCTGGAAGGCCGGCCTGCGTCTCACCCGCGATCACGACGGCACGCCCATCAAGGCGTCCGAGGTCGGGATGAACTCGATCTTCCACATCATGCCGGAGGGCCTGACGGAGGAGACCGAGGACTTCCTCGAGGAGCGCGCCAAGGCCGCGGCCGTGATCGTGCGCATCGACCCGGAGATCGGCCAGAACGAGGAGAGCCTCGCCAACGGTTACCAGGGCATCCTCGCCTTCTCGAAGATCTGCACTCACGTCGGCTGCCCCGTCGCCCTCTACGAGCAGCAGACGCACCACCTGCTGTGCCCGTGCCACCAGTCGACCTTCGACGTGACCGACGGCGCCAAGGTCATCTTCGGCCCCGCCCACCGCCCGCTCCCGCAGCTGCCGATCGAGGTCGACGCCGAGGGCTACCTCGTCGCCACGGGCGATTTCCCCGAGCCGATCGGTCCCAGCTTCTGGGACATCCACAAGGAGAAGTGATCCTTCGTGACGAGCACTGACACCGCATCCCCCCAGACCGGCCGGAAGCAGGGCCGCGTCGTGAAGCTCGGCGCCGTCGGCGGCGAGTGGATCGACGAGCGCGTCGGCGGCGCGGGCCTCGTGAAGTTCTTCGCCCGCAAGATCTTCCCCGACCACTGGTCGTTCATGTTCGGCGAGGTCGCCCTCTACAGCTTCATCATCCTGCTGATCTCGGGCACCTTCCTGACGATGTTCTTCGTCCCCTCGATGGACGAGGTCGTCTACGACGGCGTGTACGAGCCGATGCAGGGCCTGCACATGTCCAAGGCGTTCGAATCGACGCTGCACATCTCCTTCGAGCTCAAGGGCGGGCTCTTCTTCCGCCAGCTGCACCACTGGGCCGCGCTGTTCTTCATGGTCGCGATATTCGTGCACATGTTCCGCGTGTTCTTCACGGGTGCTTTCCGCAAGCCGCGCGAGCTCAACTGGCTCGTGGGCTTCACGCTCATGATCCTGGGCATGGTCGCCGGCTTCTCCGGCTACTCCCTCCCCGATGACGTGCTCTCCGGCAACGGCCTGCGCATCGCGGAGGGCCTCATGCTCGCGATCCCGCTCGTCGGCCCCTACATCTCGTTCTTCCTCTTCGGCGGCGAGTTCCCGGGGGACGACATCATCCCGCGCCTGTTCACGATCCACATCCTGCTGATCCCGGCGGCCATCCTCGGCCTGATCGCGATCCACATGGTGATGCTCGTGGCGCACAAGCACACCCACTACCCCGGCCCGGGCCGCACCAACAACAACGTCGTGGGCTTCCCGCTGTTCCCGGTGTACACGGCCAAGGCCGGCGGCTTCTTCTTCCTGGTCTTCGGCGTCATCGCGCTCGTGTCGGCGACGACGGCCATCAACCCGGTGTGGGTCTACGGCCCCTACGACCCCTCCCCCGTGTCGGCGGGATCGCAGCCGGACTGGTACATGCTGTTCACCGATGGCGGCCTGCGCCTCATGCCGGGCTGGGAGTTCACGATCTTCGGGTACACGATCTCGTTGAACATGCTGATCCCGCTCGGGTTCTACGGCCTGTTCCTGGCGTTCCTGGCCCTGTACCCGTTCCTCGAGGCCTGGGTGACGGGCGACAAGCGCGAGCACCACGTGCTGGACTTCCCGTACAACGCGCCCGTCCGCACCGGCCTCGGCGTCGCGTGGATCTCGATCTACCTGATCCTGTGCCTGGGTGCGACCAACGACCTCCTGGCGGTCGCGCTGCAGCTGTCGATCAACGACCTCACGTGGGCATACCGCATCGGCTTCTTCGTGATCCCGGTGATCGCGTTCTATGTGACCAAGCGGCTGTGCCTGTCGCTCCAGCGTCACAAGCGCGAGCTCGCCCTGCACGGCGAGGAGACGTCGAAGGTGGTCCGCATGGAGAACGGCCAGATGCTCGAGATCCACGAGCCCCTCTCCGACTACGATCGCTGGATCATGGTCTCTCCCGACCAGTACCGTCCGATCCAGGCCGGCAAGGGGGTGTCGGGCCTGCGCGCCCGTGCCACGTCGTTCTTCTTCAAGGACTACGTCGAGCCGGTCTCCCCCGCAGAGCTGCGTGCGGCCCTCGATCACGGCTCGCACGAGCAGCACCGCATCGATCACCTGATCTCGGCCTCGAGCGGCAGCGACCACGAGGTGAACTGACCACGCACGACGAGCGGCCCGTGCCGCAGACACGACGAGAGGGCCCCGGGAGCGATCCCGGGGCCCTCTCGTCGTCCTCAGGCTCGGCGTCCTCGGGCCGCTGCTGGGCCTCGGGCCTGAGCGGGGCCTCCGGCCGCACTCCCGGGCCGGCGACCCGAGGTCGTCGACGGGCACCGGCGAGCGAACAGCTTTTCGTCGCTGTCAGTGGATGCACACCCTGGGGCGCTTGTCATCGAGCGGGCGCGGCAACCCGTGAGTGCCACCGTGCCCGCGCGGTGAGGTACGCATGCGGTGTGATCGAGGTCGAGTCCGATCCTGCGGCGCTCAGCGCTTGCCGGCGGCGAGATCCACGAGATAGCGGCCGGCGAGCAGGCTGATGCGTCGATCGGCCGACCGCAGCGCCTTGATGGCCCGAACGGGCTGATCGTGCGGGTCGATGTCGGCGTCCTGGAGGATCGAGATCGCCCAGGCCGCTCCGCGCTCGAGGGAGGCATCGTCGGCGAAGATGCCGCGCACCTGCATATCGGCCTCGTCGGTCGCGCTGCGTCGGTTGAAGTACCCCAGGGGCATGCCATCCTCCTCGATGTCACGGCTCGTGCGACGGGCCGCGGCGAGCTGTCGCTCACGCCCGTCCGTTCCCGGAGACGCTACCAGGTGCGCGAGACGTCCAGGCGGGACGTCACACGCTGCTCGCAGGGGGAGCTCCGTCGACGTGGGGTCGTGCCGCTCCCGGCGCGGCGGCCTCGGCACGACCGCGACTGAACAGGAGGCTGTCACGGGGGCGCCCGCGAAAGGTGCGATGAGCGTGAAGCCGTTTCTCGGCGGTGAATCCCGCCCGTCGCGCGACGGCTGCGGAGGCGTCGTTGTCGGGGGCACAGGTCAGCTCGATGCGCTCGAGGCCCAGCTCGTCGACGCCCCACCGCACGGCCAGACGGACCGCGCGGGTGGCCACCCCGCGTCCCCGAGCCGCGGGGGCGAGCCAGTATCCGATGCTCGCACGGTGCCGGACGTGGTCCACGTCGTTCACCGTCACCTCGCCCAGAGCGTCCGCCTCGGCGCCGACGGAGCAGATCGCGAAGGCCGCATCGAGACCGGCGGCTCGCTTCGCCCGCTGCTCGCCCATGCGGTCGTGGGCCTCCGCGG
>DAMDHZ010000034.1:0-26776 GCA_032101665.1 Brachybacterium sp.
CTCTCGAGGCGCTCCCCGGGGTCGGCCGCAAGACGGCCCTCGTCGTGCGTGGCGTCTGGTACGGCGCCGACGCCCTCGCGGTCGACACCCACGTGGGCCGGCTCGCCCGTCGCCTCGGCTGGACCTCGAGCACCGATCCGGCCCGCGTCGAGCGCGACGTCGTCGCCCGCGTGCAGCACGCGGGAGCTCCCGCGATCGCCCTGACCTCCCTCTCGCTGCGTCTCATCGAGCACGGTCGCGCGATCTGCCACGCGCATCGGCCCGCCTGCGGGCAGTGCGTGCTCGCCGACATCTGCCCCTCGGCGGGAGCGGCCGCATGAGCGGCGTCGGATCCCCGCTCCCGGCGTTCCTGCACGCGGTGGCGCGGCGCACGGCGGGAGGCGACGACGAGCTCGCGCGACCGCGGCGGCGCGCGCCCGAGCGCTGGGACCCGCGCCGCAGCGCCGTCCTGCTGCTCGTGGCGGGCGTGGATCTGGCAGGGGCGTCCCTCCTGCTCGAGGAGAGATCCCACGCGATGCGATCCCAGCCGGGCCAGTTCGCGCTGCCCGGCGGACGGGCCGAGCCCGAGGACCCCGACGACGTCGCGACCGCGCTGCGCGAGGCGCACGAGGAGACGGGGCTCGACCCCGACGCGGTGCGCGTGCTCGGCTCCTTCGCACCGATCGCGATGCCGTGGCGCAACTACACGGTGCGGCCCGTCGTGGGCTGGGTGCCCGAGGCGCCCGGGCTGCGGGCCGTCGACCCCGCGGAGGTCGAGCGCGTGCTGTGGGCTCCCGTGACCGGCCCCGGTTCCCTCACCGCACCCGCGGTGCGTCGCATCGGCCTGATCGACGGCACCGAGACCGGGCCCGCCTTCGACCTGCCCGGGGAGGCCTTCGTGTGGGGCTTCACCGCGATGATGGTCGAGGCGCTTCTCGAGGCGATGGGAGCGCCCGTGCCCGACGGCGCCCCGCCCCGGGTCGAGGTGCCCGAGCTGCGCCGCCGCGCCGGCCGCTGAGCCGTCGGCGAACAGCTCGTCGGGCGCGGCCTCGCCTGTAGACTGGAGGCCACGGCGCGACCCGGCTCGTCTTCGACGCGGACCCCGCGCCCCTCCAGCATCCAGTACGCGCGAGCACCGCGCACCGGCACCCGCGCCCCGGGTGCCATGACAGCAGGCCGCGCCCCTCCGGGCGCAGAGACGGGGATCGACGTGCCACGTGGCAAGGTGAAGTTCTACGACGCCGACAAGGGATTCGGCTTCCTCACGGACGAGGAGGGCGGCAGCGTGTACGTGCACGCCTCGACCCTGCCCGACGGGGTGACCACCCTGCGCCCGGGCACCAAGGTCGACTTCGACGTGGCCGACGGTCGGCGCGGGCCCCAGGCCCTCTCCCTCCAGCTGGTGGACCCGGCGCCGTCGGTGCTGCGGGCGCGCCGCAAGAAGCCCGAGGACATGGCCGTGCTCGTGGAGGACCTGATCCGTCTCCTGGACTCCGCCTCCAACGGCCTGCGCCGGGGCCGGTATCCCGATCGCGGGCACGCCGAGAAGATCGCGACCGTGCTGCGCGCCGTCGCCGACGACTTCGAGGCCTGAGCCGATGCCCCGCACCGCCTCCCGCCTCGACGCCGTGAGCGCCAACGCGATCGACCTCGCCCGCGAGGCGATCGAGTCCGTCACCGAGCCCGGCCAGGTCGGCGCCCACGTGCGCGTCGAGGCCAGCGGCGAGCGTCTCGTGACCCACGTCTTCGAATGCACCATGCCCGGGTATCGCGGCTGGTCGTGGGTCGTGGTGCTCGCGCGCGCGCCGCGCGCCAAGGCGCCCACCGTCTCCGAGACCGCTCTGCTGCCCGGCGAGGACGCCCTGCTGGCGCCCGCCTGGGAGCCCTGGGAGGAGCGGCTGCGGCCCTCCGACATCGGCGCCGAGGACCTCCTGCCCTACCGGGACGACGACCCGCGCCTCGAACAGGGGTACGAGCAGACCGACGATGCCGAGGCCGACCGGGTCGCGCTGTGGGAGCTCGGGCTCGGGCGTGCGCGCGTGCTCGCCCCCGAGGGCCGCGAGGAGGCCGCCGAGCGCTGGGTCGCCGGCGAGTTCGGGCCGCGCGAGTTGAGCGGCCGCCATCGCAAGGGCACCGTCGAGGCGCACTGCTCGACGTGCGGCTTCCTCTCGCTCCTGTCGGGCTCGCTGCGCCAGCAGTTCGGGATCTGCACCAACGAGTGGTCGCCCGCCGACGGCCGGGTGGTCTCCCTCGAGTACGGCTGCGGCTCGCACTCCGAGACGGGCCATGACGAGACGCCTCGGGAGGACCCCACCGACCACATCGTGATCGACGAGCTGCGGGTGGACTTCGAGCACGTCGAGGAGCCCGCCGCCGCGGGCGCCGAGGCGAGCACGCGAGACTGATCCTCGCGACGCTCAGCGCCGGCTGACGGCGACCTGGGCCAGGAGCGCCTCGAGGGCGAGCAGCGGGGGCACGTTCCCGGCGATCCGCGCACGAGCGGTGCCCACGGCGTCGAGCAGACGCAGCGAGTCCGCCGCCTCGGAGGTCGCCGCAGCTTCGTCGAGGGCGTCGCGCACACCCGGGTTGACGAGCGGGGAGCCGCTGGCGAGCTGGAGCGTCAGCACGTCGCGCAGCACCGAGTGGGCATCGAGCAGGTAACGGTCCAGGACGTCGCGCACGAGCCGGGTCTGGCGGCGCTTGGCGTCCTCCTCGAGCTGGCGGTACTGCGCGCGCAGGGCGGGCGGCACCTTCTCGTCCTCGATCCCCGCCGAGCGCAGGAACCGCTCGCGCTCGAGCGCGCTCACCTCGTCGGCGTGCTCCTTGGCCTCGGCGGTGGCCTGGTCCACGAGCGTCTGGGCCGCGAGGACGGCCGCCCCCGCGCCGCGCAGGGACAGCAGAGTACGGGCGGTCCTCTCGCGCCCCTCGAGCGCGCCCGGCTGGGTCGCGTAGCGCAGCGCGAGTCCGATGTGCCCCTGGGCGGCCCGCGCGCTGCGCTCGGCCACCGGGGGCTCGACGCCGTCGCGCCGCACGAGCAGCTCGGCGACCGTCTCGGCGGGCGGGATGGTGAGGGTGACGACGTGGCAGCGCGAGCGGATCGTCGGCGCGAGATCCTCGGCCGAGGGCGCGCACAGCATCCACACGGTCAGCGGCGGCGGCTCCTCGATCGACTTCAGCAGCACGTTGAACGTGCCCGCGCTCATGCGGTCCGCGTCCTCGACGATGATCACCCGGTGGCGTCCCGTCGCGGGGGAGCGCTGCGCGGTCAGCACGAGGGAGCGCACCTCGTCCTTGGAGATCGACAGCTTGTCGGTCGCGACCACCGTGACGTCGGGGTGCGTGCCCGCGAGCACGGTGACGCAGGCACGGCAGCGCCCGCAGCCCACGGGAGGGTCGTTCTCGCACTCGAGGGTGGCGGCGAAGGCGCGCGCGGCGGTCGAGCGCCCCGAGCCGGGCGGCCCCGTGATGAGCCACGCCTGGGCGAGCGCACCCTCGGGCGAGGCGGCGCGCCGGAACCGGGCCACGGCCGCCTCCTGGCCCACGACCTCGTCCCACACGCTCATCGCGGCCCCGGTGCGGCGCCGAGCACGTCGAGGTCTGCGGCGAGGGCGGCGATCACGTCGGCGTGCACGTCCTCGCGCGAGCGCGAGCCGTCGATCACGCGCCAGCGCTCGGGTTCGGCCACGGCCATCGCCAGGAACTTCTCGCGCACCGCGGCGTGGAACTCCTCGCCCTCGCGTTCGAGGCGGTCGAGGGAGCCGGCCTCGCGGCGGCGCGAGATCGTCTCTGGCGGGATGTCGAGCAGGAGCGTGCGATGCGGGAGCAGCCCGCCGGTGGCCCACAGCGACAGCGTCGCCACCTGGTCCGGGTCGAGCGCCCGTCCCACGCCCTGGTAGGCGACGGACGAGTCGAGATAGCGGTCGGACAGGACGACCCCGCCCGCCTCGAGATGGGGACGGACGAGGGTCGCGACGTGGTGGGCGCGATCGGCCGCGTACAGGAGCGCCTCCGCGCGGGGGTCGACGTGGTCTCCGTGGAGGATCAGCTCGCGCAGACGGGCGCCCAGCTCGGTCCCGCCGGGCTCGCGCGTGATCAGGACCCGTTCGGGGGCAAGTCCCCGCTCGCCCACGAGGTGGTCGCGCAGGAGGCGCAACTGGGTCGACTTGCCCGCGCTGTCACCGCCCTCGACCGTGATGAACAGACCGCGGGACGACGGCCCCGGGGCCGGCACGCACAGCTCGGCGCTCACCGCGCTCCTTGCCACTGCCCGGGCGCGGACTCGCCCGGGTACACCGAGCCCAGCGCCTCGCGCACGGCGTCCATCGTGCCGAGCACGGAGAGCGTGTCGTCCCACGTCATGCGCGGTGACTCGAGCAGCCCGCCCTGCAGGCACCGCGCGAACTCCGCGGCCTCGTACGACATCCCGAGCGAGGTGTCGCCCGGGTGGGAGAAGGACGCGCTGCGCCCGTCGTCGAGCTCGACGGTGAGCGTGCCCGGGGCGTAGAAGGGGCCCGTGAGCCGGGCTCGCCCGGCGGACCCGGCCACCCAGGCCTCGGTGGGCGTGCGCGCGAGCAGCGTCGCGTCGAGCACGGCCATGCCGCCGCGCGCGCCGCGGGCCAGGACGCTGGACTGCGCGTCGACGCCCGTGGCCGCGAGGGATCCGCGCACGGCGAGTTCCGAGAGGTCGCCCAGGAGCGCCTGCGCGAACGAGATCGGGTAGACACCGAGGTCCAGCAGCGCGCCGCCGCCGAGCTCGGGGGCGAACAGCCGGTGGGACGGGTCGAACGCGAAGTGCTGGCCGTGGTCCGCGGCGAGCGTCGCGACCTGGCCGAGCAGTTCCGAGGCCACGACCTGTCCGAGCACGTCCATCTGCGGCAGGAAGCGGGTCCACATCGCCTCCATGGCGAGCACGCCCTGTTCCCGAGCGAGCGCGAAGAGGTCCTCCGCCTGGGGGCGGTCGAGGGTGAACGCCTTCTCGACGAGCACCGGTAGGCCGGCCTCGAGTGCCGCACGCGCGTAGTCGTGATGCTGGGCGTGGGGCGACGCCACGTAGACCGCGTCGATCCCCCCGGCCTCGAGCATGGCCGGGACCGAGTCGAACGCCCGCGCCGGCGCGCCCTCGGCAGGGACGTGCTCGGCCGCGAACGCCTCCGCCCGGTCGAGCGCGCGCGAGCAGACGGCGACGATCCGCGAGGTGGTGCCGCGGTGCACCGCACGCGCGAAGGAGCCGGCGATCCCGCCGGGCGAGATGATGCCCCAGCGGATCGCGGGCGCCGACCGGGGGTCGGGCACCGTGCTCGCGGGGAGGGTCAGAGGGGTATCGGAGGAGCTCTCGGCAGGATCCGGCATGCGCACCAATCTAGCGTCGGGACCCGACGATCGAGAGCGTCCGCCGCCGACGGGGGACGACGGGCTCGGACGACGACCGTGAATCAGGTCACAACTGTGTTGCAATTCCGGCTGACCACCACATGTGCGCTGGCCAGTGTGGTCCGTCCCCGCTATTTTCTCTCTCACGGGCCCGGAGCGCGCCCGTGCGGGGGCTGCACCGCCCGCTGATGCGAACAAGGGAGTTTCGACATGGCGACACATCGTCGCGGCCTGAGCCGCCGCACTGTCCTCGGCGCGGGCGCAGGAGCTGCCGCCGCCCTCGGGCTCGCCGCGTGCGGCGGGGGCTCGAGCGACTCGGGAGGTTCGGACGGCGGCGCCGCCGCCGACTTCTCCGAGCGCGGCCCGATCACCCTGGCCAAGGGCAAGGACACGACGGGCAAGCTGCAGGAGTTCCTCGATGCGTGGAACACCGATCACCCCGACGAGAAGGTGACGCTCGTCGAGCTCCCCGAGAGCTCCGACGAGCAGCGCAGCAACCTGCTGAACAACGCGCAGGCGAAGTCGGACGCCTACACCGTGCTGGGACTCGACGTGGTCTGGACCGGGGAGTTCGCCGCCAACCAGTGGGTCGTCGAGCTGCCCCAGGACAAGTTCCCGCTCGACACCCTGATCCCCGCGACCGTCGAGACCGCCACCTACTTCGACAAGCTCTACGGGGTCCCCTTCATCACCAACGCGGAGCTGCTGTTCTCCCGCACCGACCTGCTGCAGACGGCCGGGGCCTCGGAGCCGCCGACGACGTTCGAGGAGATGTACGGCCTGATCGAGAAGATCCAGCAGTCGGACTCCGCGATGAGCGGCTTCGGCTCGCAGTACTCCAAGTACGAGGGCCTGACGGTGAACCTCACCGGCGTGGTCAGCTCGGCCGGCGGCGAGCTCTTCGCCTCCGACGGCACGCCCGATGCCGACTCCGAGCAGGCGATCTCGGCCCTGCAGACGATCCGCGACGGCTTCGACAAGGGCTTCATCCCCCAGGAGGCGCTGACCTACAAGGAGGAGGAGTCCCGCCAGGCCTTCCAGGACGGCCGGCTCGCCTTCGTGCAGAACTGGCCGTATGTGTGGGAGAAGTTCCAGGCCGACGACGGCTCCTCGCAGGTCAAGGACAAGGTGTCGGTCTCGCTCGTGCCGGCGATCTCCGGCGACGGGGTCTCGACCCTCGGCGGCCTCAACCTCGGCATCAGCGCCTTCGCGAAGAACAAGGGCACCGCCGTCGACTTCATCGCGTACATGGTCGAGGCGGACCGGCAGAAGGAGTGGGCGCTCGCGACCGCCCAGCCCCCGGCCGCGGAGGCGGTGTACACGGACGACGAGGTCGTCCAGCAGTTCCCCTTCTTCCCGCAGCTCAAGGATGCGATCGACAAGGGCGTGCCGCGGCCGCAGGTGGTCAAGTACAGCGATGTGACCCAGGCGATCCAGGAGGCGGCCTACGGGTGCATCTCCGGCCAGAGCGAGGCCAAGGCCGCCATGACCGATCTGCAGAAGAAGCTCACGGACATCACCCAGCAGTGAGCGCCCGCCGATGACGGTGGGGCAGGTCACAACTGCGTTGCGAAGCCCGCCCGCCGGCTTCCCCACCCTGACCAGGGTGATCTTCGACATATATTGGTCCGCACGGGCTCGCAGTGGACCCGCGCAGGGGGTGCAGCACCCACTGGTGCGAACAAAGGAGTTTCGACATGACGACACGTCGCCGCGGCCTCAGCCGCCGCACTGTCCTCGGCGCCGGTGCAGGCGCCGCCGCCGCTCTCGGTCTCGCTGCGTGCAGCGGAGGCTCGGACGACTCGGGAGGCTCAGGAGGTTCGGACGGCGGCGCCGCCACGGACTTCTCGGAGCGGGGCCCGATCACCTTCGCCACCGGCAAGGACACCTCGGGCGTCCTCAAGGAGTTCCTCGACCGCTGGAACAAGGACCACAGCGACGAGGCGGTGACCCTCGTCGAGCTTCCCGAGAGCGCCGACGATCAGCGCGGCCAGTTCATCAACAACGCCCAGGCGAAGTCCGACGCGTACACCGTGCTGGGCCTAGACGTGGTGTGGACCGCGGAGTTCGCCGCCAACCAGTGGGTCGTCGAGCTGCCCCAGGACAAGCTGCCCGTCGACGCCGCGATCCCTGCGACCGTCGAGACCGGGACCTATTTCGACAAGCTCTACGCGATGCCCTTCGCCACGAACGCCCAGCTCCTGTTCAGCCGCAAGGACGTCCTCGAGGCCGCGGGCTACACCGAACCCCCGAAGACGTTCGAGGAGATGTACGAGATCCTCGAGAAGATCAAGGGGACGAATCCCGACCTGCTCGGCTTCGGCTCGCAGTTCTCCAAGTACGAGGGTCTGACGTGCCAGGTCACGGACGTCGTGAAGTCCGCCGGCGGCGAGCTCTTCGACGACCAGGGCCAGCCCCAGGCCGACTCGGAGGAGGCCGTCACTGGCCTGCAGACCCTCCGCGACGGCTTCGACAAGGGCTACATCCCCCAGGAGGCGCTCACGTACAAGGAGGAGGAGTCCCGCCAGGCGTTCCAGGACGGCCGGCTCGTGTTCCTGCAGAACTGGCCCTACGTCTACGACAAGTTCCAGGCGACCGACGGCTCCTCGCAGGTCATGGACAAGGTGCTCGTCTCCCTGGTGCCGGCGGTCAAGGGTGACGGCACCTCGACCGTCGGCGGCCTGAACTACGCGATCAGCGCGTTCGCGAAGAACAAGGGCACGGCCCTCGACTTCATCGCGTTCATGGCCGCCGAGGAGCAGCAGAAGGCGTGGATGCTCGAGACGGGCAACCCCACCGCGGCCCAGGCCATGTACACCGATGCCGAGATCAAGGAGAAGTACCCCTACCTCGACCAGCTCAAGGACGCCATCGACAAGGGCGTGCCGCGACCGCAGGTGGTCAAGTACGGAGAGGTCACCCAGGCCATCCAGGAGGCGGCGTACGGGTGCATCTCGGGGGACACCGAGGCCAAGGCCGCGATGACCGATCTGCAGAAGCAGCTCGCGGACCTCACGAAGAAGTGACCGATGGCTGACACGCACAGACGCGCCGCCACGGGCGGGCAGGGGAGGATGGCCTACCTCCTTCTCCTGCCCACCCTGGTCCTGCTCGCCGTCGTGGTCGGGTTCCCGCTGGTCCTCTCGGCGTGGCAGTCGCTCACCCAGTCGGGCGGCGAGATCGATCCGACCACCGGCATCCTGCAGCGCGGCGACACCTTCGTCGCCCTGCAGAACTACGCGGATGCGTTCACCTCGGCGGGCGCCGGCGCGGGCTTCTGGAACGCGTTCTGGAACACGACGCTGTTCACGGTCGTGGGCGTCACGATCGAGACGGTGCTGGGCGTCGCGATGGCCCTCATCATGGCGCGCGCGATGCGCGCCACGGGCATCGTGCGCGCCTCCATCCTCGTGCCGTGGGCGATCCCCACGGTCGTGTCGGCCCTCATGTGGCAGCTCATCTTCGACGCCAACGGCATCGCCAACCGCCTGCTCGGCCACCAGGTCCTGTGGACCACCGAGGGTTGGCAGGCCAAGGCGGCCGTGCTCATCGCCGACATCTGGAAGACGGCGCCGTACATCGGGCTGCTGACCCTCGCGGGCCTGCAGACGATCGACGACCAGGTCTACGAGGCGGCGAAGATGGACGGCGCCAACCGCTGGCAGACGTTCTGGCGGGTGACGCTGCCTCTCGTGCGGCCCGTGCTCGTGGTCGCCGTGCTGTTCCGCATGCTCGACGCGATGCGCATGTTCGACCTGCCGTACGTGCTGCTGGGGCGCCTGAGCTCCGGGCAGACGCTGTCGATGCTCGCCTCGGACGCGGCCGGCAAGACCGACTTCGGGATGGCGTCGGCCTACTCGATGATCCTGTTCGCCTACATCTGTCTGGTGGCGTTCGTGTTCGTCCGCGTGCTCGGCGCCGACGTGATCGGCGAGCAGACACCGCGCCGGAAGACCCGACGCGCCGCACGACGGATGCGCAGCACGACGGAAGGGAGCATGGCATGAGCGTCGCGGTGAGCAGTGCGAAGAAGGAGGGCGTGCGCTCGAGCTCGGGTGAGCTCCTGACCCCCAAGAAGATCAAGGGCGGACGCACGGGTGCGATCCTGATCGGGATCGGGATGGCCTTCATCCTCGTCTACTGCCTGGCCCCGTTCTACTGGATGCTCGTCTCGGCGCTGCGGCTGCCGAGCGAGGGCCGGTCGACCGAGCTCATCCCCAACCCGATCAGCTTCGAGAACTTCATCGCGGTGTTCGACCCGGACAACCACTTCGCGCGGGCGCTCGTCAACTCGCTCATCGTGGCGGGCGGGACCACCGTGCTCGTGCTGCTGCTGGGCACCTTCGGCGCCTATGCGCTCGCGCGGCTCGACTTCGGGGGCAAGGTCCTCGTGATGTTCCTGATCGTGGCGACGTCGATGTTCCCCGTGATCACCCTCGTCGTGCCGCTCCTGAAGCTGTTCAGCGGCGGCTTCGAGTGGTGGCCCTTCAACTGGATCAACTCCTACCAGGCGATGATCCTGCCGACGATGTCGTTCGCGCTGCCGCTCGCGGTGTGGAACCTCAACGCGTTCTTCCGGCAGCTGCCGGTCGAGCTCGAGCAGGCGGCCATGGTCGACGGCACCACCCGTTTCGGCGCGTTCTGGCGGATCATCCTGCCGCTCGCGGCGCCGGGTGTGTTCACGACCGCGATCATCACCTTCATCGCGGCGTGGAACGAGTTCCTGATCGCGCTGACGATGGTCAACCAGCCGGAGATGCAGACCGCGAACGTCGCGATCTCGAAGTTCACCGGCTCGTCGCAGTTCGACACCCCGTATGGCACCAAGATGGCCGCCGGCCTGATCGTGACGGTGCCGCTGATCGTGATGGTGCTGATCTTCCAGCGCCGGATCATCGGCGGCCTCGCGGCCGGCTCGGTGAAGTAGCCGCCCGGGGCGAGGCGGATGTACGAGGAGGGCCGTGGCGGATGCCGCGGCCCTCCTCATGTCCGTCGTCCTGCTCCTCGAGCGGGAACAGTCGGACCTCAACCCTTCACGGAACCCGCCGTCATGCCGCGGACCAGGAAGCGCTGCAGAGTGAAGAACACGATCATCGGCACGATCATCGAGATGAACGCGCCGGCGGTGAGGATCTCCTGGCCCTGTCCCTGGGTGCCGAGCATCTGCTGGAGATCCAGGATGATCGTGCGGTTCGCGCCGCCGCCGATGAACAGCTTGGCGATCAGCAGGTCGTTCCACACCCACAGGAACTGCAGCGTGGCGAATGCGGCGATCGCCGGGGAGCTCATCGGCGCGACCAGCCGCCAGAACGTCTGGAAGTGGCTGGCGCCGTCGATCTTCGCGCTCTCGACGACCGAGGTCGGCAGGGTCGCCATGTAGTTGCGCAGGGTGTACACCGCCAGCGGCATGCCGAACCCGGTGTGGAGGATCCAGACCGCCACGAACTGCCCGTTGATGCCCAGCCCGCGTGGACCGAGCAGGTCGAGCATCGGCTGGAAGGCCACCTGGATCGGCACCACCATCAGGGCGACGATGACGATGAACAGGATGTCCTTGCCCCGGAAATCGATGAAGGTGAACGCGTACGCCGCGAACGCCGCGAACATGATGGGCAGGACCGTGGCGGGCACGGCGACGACCACGGAGTTGATCAGCGATCGGCCCATCGACCCGTTGCCGAGGAGCTGGGCGTAGTTGTCCAGCGTCCACCCGCCGGTCCACAGCGAGGTCCACCAGCCCGAGCCCGCCGCGGCCTCGCGACTGCGGAAGCTCGTCACGAGCAGGCCGAGGGTGGGGACCGACCACAGGATCACCAGGATCGGCATGGTGATCACGGCCAGCGGAGATCGCCGGCGTCCGTCTTTCATGCGTCCCATCAGCGACTCGCCTCCTGCTGGCGGAAGACCCGCACCTGGTAGATGAGGATCGGGATGACCAGGACGAGCAGCACCACGACCACGGCCGATGCCTGCCCCGCCTGCTGCTCGACGAACAGCTTGCGGAAGAACAGGTTGGCGATCACATCGGAGTTGTCGCGCCCGTTGGTCGTGACGTAGATGATGTCGAAGACCTTGAGCACGAGGATCAGGACCGTGATCAGCACGGCGATCAGCGTGGCCCGGACCTGGGGGAAGATGATCTGCCAGAAGATGCGGACCTCACTGGCTCCGTCCATCCGTCCCGCCTCGATCGTGTCCTCCGGCACCGCTTTGATCGCCGAGCTGAGCAGGACCATCGCGAACCCCGTCTGCAGCCAGATCAGGATCACCATCAACAGCAGGGAGTTCAGCCGGGCGGTGTCGATCTGATACCACGCATGGGGTTCGCCCCCGAGCGCCACCACGATCGCGTTGAGCAGACCGGTCTGGGACTCGCCGGGCGTGTTGTACGCATACACGAGGCCCCAGATGGTCGCCGCTCCGACGAAGCTGATGGCCATCGGGAGGAAGATCCCCGATTTCGAGAATCGCTCTCCGGCAGGGCCGAGCTTGTCGGCGAGCACGGCGACCGCGAGCCCGAGCGCGACCGTGATGATCGGGACGATCAGGATCCACAGCAGGTTGTTGAACAGCGCGGACCAGAACTCGCCCGAGCCGAAGATCGCCGTGTAGTTCTTCACGCCGACCCAGTCCGTCGAGTCGGCATTGGCGAAGGAGTACACGACCGTCTGCACCGTCGGGTACAGCAGCAGGATGCCGATCAGCGCGAACGCCGGCAGCAGGAAGGCATAGGGGATCACACCTTCGGACAGCTTCGAGGGGAAGCCCTCGATGCAGATGTTGAGGAACCAGAAGAAGAGGACGGATCCTCCGATGCCCACGATGAGCCCGAGCAGCCCGATCACGATCCCCGAGCTCAGGAACAGCTGGGGGTAGTAGGCGAAGGCGAGGAACGCGTTGCACACGAGCCACGCCGTCACGATCATGCCGATCGCGCCGAGCAGCATGCGCAGCGGGCGGGCAGAGGAGCCGGCTCTCTCGGCCGGCGACGACGGGGCCGTGGCGGGCGAGGTGGCGGTCACGGTGCTCATGAGGGCCAGCTCGCTTCGATGTCGTCACACGCCTGCTGGGACGATTTCGCCCCCTGCAGCCACTGCACCATGTTGGTCCAGAAGGAGCCGCCGCCCACGGCGTTCGGCATGACGTCCGAGCCGTCGTAGCGGAACACCTGTGCCTCCGCGGCGATCGTCGCGATCCGGCGGGTGGTCTCGTCGGGGTACTGCGACGCGTCGAACGTCCGGTGCGGGCTCAACCAGCCTCCCGCCTGCGCCCACTCCCCGCCGAAGTCCGGCGAGGTGAGGAACTGCATCACCTTCACGGTGTCGTCGTTGAGGGTGAACAGTGCCGCGAGATCACCGCCGCCGAGGATCGGCTGACCGTCGAAACCGCCCTCCCACGTCGGCATCGCGAGCACACCGACGTCGGCGTCGAGGTTCGCCTGGACGTCGTCCGGGAAGAAGCCCGTGACGAAGTTGCCCTGGCGGACCATCATCGCGCGCGGCGGATCCTCGAACAGCGGCAAGGGTGCCTCCGAGAACGGCGTGTTGATGATGGTGGTGGGACCGCCCAGCACGTTCCCCTCGGTCATGAGCAGGTCGCCGACGATGTCGAAGACCTGCACGACCTTCTCGTCGTTGAAGGGCATGCGGTGGTAGATCCAGTCGTCGTACACCTCCGGCCCGTGGACGCGGAGCATGAACTCCTCGATCCAGTCGGTGCCCACCCAACCGGTGGCCTGGTCGGCGCCCCACGCGTCGGACCAGGGGGCCACCCCGGTCGCCTTGATCTGATCCGCTATGCCGTACAGCTCCTGCATGGTTGCCGGCTCGGTCGAGTACCCGGCGCTCTCGTAGGCCTGTTTCGGGTACCAGATGAGCGACTTGCAGGCCAGACGCATCGGCGCCGCGTAGACCCGACCCTGGAGCCGGGCGGAGTCGAGAAACCCGGGGATCAGCGATGCCGCGAGCGCGTCGAAGTCGAGATAGACGTCGATCGGCGTGATCCCGCCCTTGCGGGCGATGTCGAACAGGCCGCCCGGCTGCGGGAACAGCGCGATGTCCGGAGCGTCGCCCGCACCGACACGCTGCTGGATGGTGGTGGTGAAGTCCTGGTCCGGCGTGTACTCGATCGAGATGCCGGAGTCCTTCTCGAACGTCTCGAGAGACGTCAGGAAGGCCTGCTGCTCCTGGCCGCCGAACGCGCCGAGGATCGAGACGCTGCCGCTGCCGGGGACATCGCCCTCGGAATATCGTTCGACGGATCCGGCGCCCGAGGCGCCCCGATCCGGGTTCTGCAGGCAGCCGGACAGCCCGACGGCGGCCGCGGCCGCCGTCCCGGCCATCACGGCACGCCGTGTGGGAAGGGCACCCATGGTCGCTCCTTCGTCGAGGGATGAGTTACATCACTCTAGAGGGGAAGCGCCGGAGGAATGCGCGAATGAGCCGATACGCGTGTGATAAGGGGCATCGTGACCTAACCGTGTCCCGCGCGGCTCGATTCTGCGTGATATCACCGGATCTCGGGCATCGGTGAGCGGGAGCAGAGCGGTCTACGAGCTCGACGAACGAGCTCCGGAGGACCGGCGCGAGGTCGTGCGCTTGGCGGTGCTCCGCTTCGGGGACGGGCCCTTGGCGCGCTTCTCGGCGAGGCGCTCGACGGCGATCTCGTGCGTGAGGTCGTCCAGGACGTCGTCCTTGCGCAGCGTCACGTTCGTCGTGCCGTCGGTGATGTAGGCGCCGAAGCGGCCGTCCTTGACGACGATCGGCTTCTCGCTCGTGGGGTCGGTGCCGAGCTCCTTGAGCGGCGGTTTGGCGGTGGCCCGCCCGCGCTGCTTGGGCTGAGCGTAGATCGCCTGGGCCTCCGCGAGCGTGATGGTGAACAGCTGCTCCTCGGACTCGAGCGACCGCGAGTCGGTGCCCTTCTTGAGGTAGGGACCGTAGCGACCGTTCTGGGCGGTGATCTCGGTGCCGTCCTCCTCGATGCCGACCACACGCGGCAGGGAGAGGAGCTTGAGGGCGTCCTCAAGGGTCACGGTCGCCAGCTCCATGGACGTCAGCAGCGAGCCCGTGCGCGGCTTGGGACGCTTGGACTTGGGGGTCTTGTCCTCGGGATCCTCGGGGAGCACCTCGGTGACGTACGGCCCGTAGCGACCGTCCTTCGCGATGATCTCGTGGCCCGAGTCGGGATCGGTGCCGAGCACGCGGCCGTCGTCCTTCTGCCGCTCGAGCAGCTCCGTGGCCGCGGCGACCGTCAGCTCGTCCGGGGCGATGTCGTCGGGCACGGAGGCGCGGACCGGGTCGGCTCCCTCGATCGGGGCCCCGGTCTCGTCGCGGGCGGCACGCTCGACGAAGGCGCCGTAGCGCCCCACCCGGAGGGTGATGCCCTCGCCGATCGGGATCGAGTTGATCTCGCGGGCGTCGATGTCGCCGAGGTTCTCGACCGTGTGGTGCAGACCGATGTGGGCGACCTCGCCGCTCCCGTCGCCGTTGTAGAAGGTGTCGAGGTAGTCGCGGCCCTCGAGCTCGCCCCGCGCGATGCGGTCGAGGTCACCCTCCATCTGGGCCGTGAAGTCGTAGTCGATGAACGTCCCGAAGTGCTCCTCGAGCAGGCGCACCACGGCGAAGGCGATCCACGAAGGGACGAGCGCGCTCCCGCGGCGCAGCACGTAGCCGCGGTCCTGGATCGTGGAGATGGTCGACGCGTAGGTCGAGGGCCGGCCGATTCCGCGCTCCTCGAGGGCGCGCACGAGCGAGGCCTCGGTGTACCGGGGCGGCGGGGTGGTCTCGTGGCCGTCGGCCTCGAGGGTGCGGACCTCGAGGGTCTGCCCCTCGCGCATCGGCGGGAGGCGCTTGTCGGCGTCGTCGTCACCGTAACGGGACGCGTCGCGACCCTCCTCGTACGCGGCCAGGAAGCCGCGGAAGGTGATGACGGTTCCCGAGGCCGCGAACATCGCCTCGCGGCCGCCGCCCGCGACGGTCAGCTGCGCGGTCGTGGTCTCGCCCTTGGCGTCGGCCATCTGGGAGGCGATCGTGCGCTTCCAGATCAGCTCGTAGAGACGGAACTGCTCGCCCGAGAGCTCCCCGGCGAGCTGTGCGGGGGTGCGGAAGGACGAGCCGGCGGGACGGATCGCCTCGTGGGCCTCCTGGGCGTTCGCGCTCTTGGAGGCGTACACGCGGGGCTTGTCGGGCACGTAGGAGGCGCCGTACAGCTCGGTGGCCTGGCCGCGGGAGGCACGGATCGCCTCCTGCGACAGCGCGACCGAGTCGGTGCGCATGTAGGTGATGTAGCCGTTCTCGTACAGACCCTGGGCGACGCGCATCGTCTCGCGCGCGCCGAGGCGGAGCTTGCGGGAGGCCTCCTGCTGGAGCGAGGAGGTCGTGAACGGCGCGGCCGGGCGCCGTGTGTACGGCTTGGACTCGACGGAGGTGACGGTCGCGTCGGCGCCCGCGAGCGCCGCGACGAGCTCGCGCGAGGACTCCTCGGTGAGCACGGTCACGCTCGCCGACTTGAGGGTGCCGTCGTCGGCGAAGTCGCGCCCGGTCGCGACGCGGGAGCCGTCGACGGTGCGGATGCCGGCGGTGAAGGCGGGGGCCTCCTCGTCGGAGCGCGAGGCGAAGGTGCCGGTCACGTCCCAGTACGACGAGGCCACGAAGGCCATGCGCTCGCGCTCACGGTCGACCACGAGACGGGTCGCGACGGACTGCACGCGGCCCGCGCTCGTGCCCTGGCGGACCTTGCGCCACAACACGGGGGAGACCTCGTAGCCGACCAGACGGTCGAGCACGCGGCGGGTCTCCTGGGCGTCCACCAGGTCGCTGTCGATGTCGCGCGTCTGAGTCAGGGCGTTCTGGATCGCCTCGCGTGTGATCTCGTGGAAGACCATGCGATGCACCGGGAGCGACTTCTTGGGTTTGAGGGTCTCCATGAGGTGCCAGGCGATCGCCTCGCCCTCGCGGTCCTCATCGGTCGCGAGATAGAGGGTGTCGGCGTCCTTGAGGAGCCGCTTGAGCTCGGCGACCTTCTTCTTCTTGTCGGGATCGACCACGTAGTAGGGCTCGAAGCCGTGCTCGACGTCGACGGCGAAGCGGCCGAAGGGTCCCTTCTTCATGTCGGCGGGAAGGTCCTTGGGCTGGGGGAGGTCGCGGATGTGGCCGACGGACGCCTCCACGACGAAGTCGTCCCCGAGGTACCGGCCGATGGTCCGGGCCTTCGCGGGGGACTCGACGATCACGAGGTGGCGGCCATCAGCCACGGGCTCACTTCCTTCCGACGGACACCTGCGCCACCGTAGGCGCGGGAGAGATCCAGCCATCCCGGCAGCACGCAGGCGCGTGTCCGGGGCTCACGGGGCATCACCGTACACGTATCGGATCACCGCGGCGCGGGACGGCTCTACGCACCGCGACGGGCACGTGGAGCGCGAGGGCGCCCCCCACGAGAGCGGACGACGCGCCCGCGAGCAGCAGCATGCTCGCGCGATAGGCGCGGGTCTGGGCGGCGGCGTCCGCGAGGTCGAGCGGGGTGGGAACGCCCGCGAGCAACACCGCGCCGAGGGCGAGGCCGGCGACCGCGGCAAGGCCCAGCACGAGGATCGCGGCGCGCGCGCCGCGATGGACCGGGAGCACGCGGCGCTCCGCTTCGCGAGCGGCCTCGGAATCCTCGAGGCGGTCCGAGCCCTGGGCGGAGGCGCGGACGGTCGTCATCGCGGCGTCCACCGCGAGCACGAGGAACGCCCACGCGCCGACCACGAGGAGGGCGCCGAGGACGTCGCTGGGACGGTGCCAGCCGCCGGCGACGGTGCCGATCCCCGCGAGCGCGGTCCACGCGGCCCCGACGAGAGCGATCACGCTGCGCACCTGGCGCGGGCTGGCCAGGGTCACGGCGACCGCGACGGCGCCGGCCGTGGTCGTGTGTCCGGAGGGGAAGGAGTTGGGCGTCAGGTCGATGTCCGCGGCGAGCGCCGAACGGGTCACCACGACGTGCTTGAGGATTTCGGTGGTGGCGATCGCGCCCGCGACCAGCACGACCAGGTGCAGCGCCATCGAGGTGCGACGCTGGATCAGGGCGACGATCATCGCGACGGCGAGGGCCACGACGACCACGGGCACGGTCACCGTGTTCAGGACGGGGAAGACGACCCGGACCAGGGGCGAGGTGTCCTCGCGCGCGGCCGTCACGATGAGCTGGTCGAGGCGCTGTCCGCGCGCCGTGCCGACCGCGGCCGCGGCGAGCAGGGCGGTGCCCGCGGCGCACACGGCGCATGCGAGCAGGGCCAGGACCATCCGGAGGGTCAGGGTGGCGCGGGTCATCGCGGCAGCACCTGTCCCTCGAGGGTGAGCATCCCGATCCGCACCAGCTCACGCACGGCCGGCAGCACGCGGGCGCGCGTCTCGCCGACGTCGGCATCGGTCAGGGCGCACACGGCGCCGAGGATCTGGTCGAGGGTGAGCTCGCCGTCGCACGCACCGACGGTCGCCGCGAGCAGCTGGTCCGCCGGCACGGTGCGTCCGAAACCCCCGCCCTGGACCAGCTCGATGAGCAGCGGGTCCCAGGCGCCGGGCGTGAGGTGGCGGCGCTCGACGACGTCGTCGGCCCGGACGGGGCGTGCGGCGCCGAGCGCGTCGTCGTCGAGCGTCGCGAGCCGGGCGAGGCGGTCGAGGCCCTCCGCGAGGTGGACGCCGAGGCTCCCGCTCCCCGTGGTCCGGACCTCCTCGACGAGGCGCGCGGGCCGGCGTCCCGGGGAGGCGGGGCGGCGGGCGAGCAGGTAGCCGAAGCCGATCGCGCCCACCTCGCGCGAGGCGAAATCGTCGAGCCATGCGGAGACCATGGGTGCCCAGCGGGGATCGCGCTCGGTCACGCCGCCGTCCCGGGCCCACGTCTCGGCGTACTGCGCGGGGTCCTCGCTCTCGCGCTGGATGATCCAGGCGTCGAGCCCGCTGCCCTCGAGCCACGCGGCGGGGTGCGTCTGCCAGGGCTCGTCCGCGGTGATCTCCCAGTTGGCGAGCATGACGACCGTGCCGCCGGGCACCAGGTGCGGCTCGAGGCCCTGCACGACGTGCTCGAGCAGGGTGTCGCCGCGCTCGCCGCCGTCGCGATAGGTCCATTCCGCGACGGTGCCGTCGCGTGGGGTGATGACGAACGGTGGGTTGGAGACGATGAGGTCGAAGCGCTCCGACGCGACCGGGTCGAACAGGGAGCCGGCACGCAGATCGAGGTCGATGCCGTTGAGGGCGGCGTTGAACGCCGCGAAGGCGAGGGCGCGCTCGGACACGTCGGTCGCGACGACCCTCCGCGCGTGACGGGAGGCGTGCAGCGCCTGGATGCCGCAGCCGCAGCCGAGGTCCAGGACGCGCTCGACCTCGCGACGCGGGGTGATGCGGGCGAGCGTGAGGGAGGCGCCGCCGACGCCGAGCACGTGATCGGTGCCGAGCGGTCGCCCGGTCGCGAGTTCCGAGAGGTCCGAGGCGATCCACCATGCGATCGCGCCCCGGTCGTCCTGGGCCGCATAGGGGGCGAGGTCCACGAGGGCGCGCCACGAGGTCGAGGCAGGGCTGGTCGTCGGGGTGGGGCGGGTCGTCGAGACGGGGCTGTCCGGAGCCTGTCCGGCCTCCATGGGACCGAGCAGCCCGAGCTCGACGGCCCCGTCGACGCCGAGGTGCGGCAGCGCCCGCTCGAGCTGCGGGGTCGTCGCCGCGCGACCGAGCGTGAAGACGGAGAACAGGAGGCCGGCCGCCTTGTCGGTGCCGGCGAGCGCCCGCAGGGCGGGCAGCGCGTGCTCCCGGCGGAGCGCCGCGGCCGCACCGGCGCCCAGCAGCTGTTCGAGGTGCGCGCTCGTGTAGTCGGCGGCCTCGAGGTCGGCGCGCAGGGCGGCGAGCGGTCCCGGCGTCACCCGCGGCGCGGGCGTCGAGGGGGAGCGGTCCGGCAGGGAGGCCTGCGCCGTGAGCGAAGCGGCGCTCGGGGCGGTGTCGGGCATGCCTACGATTGTGCCCCAGCGCTGAGCGCCCGCTCTCGGGTGACGGCCAGGGTGTGAGCAACGCGGTGCCGGGGCACCCGGGAGGGGGAACGGGTGCGCACGTCGAGGGCCGATCAGCTGCTCGTCGAGCTGTCCGAGCCCCTGACCCGCCGCTCGTGCCTGACCCACGTCGAGCACCTGCCCCAGCGGGCGGGGCGCACCGCGGCCTGGCCCGCGTGGGCCGACGACCGGCTCGTCGAGCACCTGCGCGCTCGTGGCGTCGACCGCCCGTGGACGCACCAGGCCCGGGCGGCCGAGCTCGCCCATGAGGGCCGCCATGTGGTGCTCTCGACCGCGACCGCCTCGGGCAAGTCGCTCGGCTACCTGCTGCCGGCCCTGACCGCGATCGGTGCCCGCAGCCTCGATCCCGAGGCGCGCCGCGCGACGGTCCTGTACCTCTCGCCCACCAAGGCCCTCGCCGCGGACCAGCTCACCTCGATCACGGGGCTCGCCGAGGGGGCCGGCATCCACGATGCGCGGGTCGCGACCTTCGACGGCGACACCCCGGCCGAGCAGCGACGGTGGATACGGCGACATGGCACGTTCGTGCTCACGAACCCGGACATGCTGCACTTCGGGATCCTGCCCGGGCACGAGCAGTGGGCGAGCTTCTTCCGGGCGCTGCGATACGTCGTGGTCGACGAGTGCCACAGCTACCGCGGGGTCTTCGGCAGCCATGTCGCGCTCGTCCTGCGCCGGCTGCGGCGCATCGCCGAGCACTACCACGCCTCGCCCACCTTCGTGCTCGCCTCCGCCACGGCCGCCGACCCCGAGATCTCCGCATCGCGCCTCGTGGGCGCCGACGTCGAGGCGGTCACCGAGGACGGCTCCCCACGGGCCGGCCTCACGTTCGCCCTGTGGGAGCCCGGCACCCGGGCCCGGATCGACGGAAGGCCGGGCGGCTCGGCCGTCCGCGCCGAGCGGCTCGACCCGGCCGAGCGTCTCGACGCCGAGCCCGGCGCGCATCCCGACGATCGTGACCAGGCGCGCGACGAGCCGCTGCGACGCTCGGCCACGAGCGAGGCGGCCGCGCTCCTCGCCGACCTCGTCGAGCGCGACATCCAGACCCTCGTGTTCGCCCGCTCCCGGCGCGGAGCCGAGCTCGTGTCCTCGGGCGCGCGGCGCCTGCTGACCGAGAAGGCCGAGCACGGCGGATCGCGGGCCCTGGCCGAGGGCGCGCGCCGCATCGCCGCCTACCGCGGCGGCTACCTCGCCACGGAACGCCGGGCCCTCGAGGACGGCCTGCGGTCCGGGGAGCTGCGGGCGCTCGCGACGACCAACGCCCTCGAGCTGGGCATCGACATCGCGGGACTGGACGCCGTGGTCATCACCGGCTGGCCGGGCACGCGCGCCTCCCTGTGGCAGCAGGCGGGCAGAGCCGGTCGTCGTCAGGGCGAGGGCGGGTCGTCCGGGGCGCTCGCGATGTTCGTGGCCCGCGAGGACCCGCTCGACACCTATGTCGTCCATCACCCGGAGTCGGTGTTCGGGGCGAGCGTCGAGGCCGCCGTGTTCGATCCGGCGAACCCGTACGTGATGACGCCGCACCTGTGCGCGGCCGCCGCCGAGCTCCCGCTGCGCGACGGCGACCAGGACATCTTCGGACCCACCGCGGACGAGCTGCTCGCGACACTCGTCGCGCGCGGCGTGCTGCGGCGTCGCCCCGCGGGCTGGTACTGGACGCTGCCCCAGAGCGCGCACGACCTCACCGACCTGCGCGGCAGCGGCGGCGAGCCGGTGCGGATCGTCGAGGGCACGACGGGATCGCTGCTCGGGACGGTCGACGCCGCGAGTGCCCACACCCAGGTGCACGACGGCGCGGTCTACCTCCACCAGGGGCGCAGCTACGTCGTGGACCATCTCGACGTCGAGCGGGCCGTCGCGTTCGTGCACCGCGAGGACCCCCTGCACTCGACCCACCCGCAGACGGCCTCGAGCATCCGCGTGCGCCAGGTCGATCGCACCGACAGGTGGGAGGGCGGCGTCACCCTGTGCTTCGGGACCGTCGACGTGACCGATCAGGTCACCGGGTATCAGGTGCGCGACGTCTTCACCCAGGCGGTGCTCGGGCAGCATCCGCTCGACCTGCCGCCGCGCACGCTCACCACCAGGGCCGTGTGGTGGGAGATCCCCGCGGCGGTCGCCGAGTCCGCCGGGATCGACGACGACGCCCTGCCCGGTGCGCTGCACGCCGCCGAGCACGCCGCCATCTCGATGCTGCCGCTGCTGGCCACGTGCGACCGCTGGGACATCGGCGGCGTCTCCACGGCGCTGCACGAGGACACCGCTCGCCCCACGATCTTCGTGTACGACGGCGCCGCCGGCGGGGCGGGCTTCGCCGAGCGCGGCTTCGAGGACGCGGGCGCCTGGGTGCGCGCGACCGCCGACATGATCGCCGAGTGCCCGTGCGAGGGCGGCTGCCCCGCGTGCGTCGTCTCGCCCAAGTGCGGCAACGGCAACGAGCCGCTGTCGAAGACCGGGGCCTCCGCGCTGCTCGAGGCCCTGCAGCCGCTCGATGTCGGCGAGCCCCCCGCCTGATGACAGCGGGGGTGGGCCTGGCCCTGCCCGGGCGCTCGCCGTGACGGTGCCGAGCACGCCGACCGGGACCTCGACGGTCACGACCACGTCCGTCCCCGTCACCGTGCACGCCGAGATCCGCGCCTCGTTGCGCCCGGCGACCTGCTCGGCGACCGCGCACGGGTCGGCCCGGCCGATCGCGAGCGCATCGGCTCCCGCGAGCGCGGCGAGGTCCGCGGCGCTCGCCGCACGGGCCTGTGCGGCGGCCACCTGCCCGAGCAGGCCGAGCGCGCCCAGCAGCACCACGGTGAACCCGATCCAGGCGAGCACGGCCGCGGGCGCCGATCCGCTCTCCGAGCGCAGGCGCGCCCGCGCGGTCACGGCCCGCCGTCCAGCAGCTGCGGCTCGAGGCGGGCCACGGCGTCGGCCCGCAGCGTGACGGAGAGGCCTCCGAGCACGCCGCCCGAGAGCGGACGGAGGGTGCGCGTCGCCTCGACGCGTACCCACGAGCCGTCCCGGTGCACCCCGATGCGGGCGGCAGGCCCCGCGGTCCGGTGGGCGCTCGCCACCGCCTCGCCCTCGGACTCGCCACGGGCGAGCTCGCGCGCGGCGGCGCGGGCCCCGCTCTCGAGCCGGACCTGCTCGAGCGCGCCGAGGCCCACCACCGCGAGCAGGACCACGAGGACCACCACGACGGGCAGCACCACCGCCGTCTCCGCGGTCGCCGACCCCCGGTCGTCCCGCCAGCGGGACGACCGGGCGCGCGACGCTCTCACGAGCCCATGGACAGGGCGGACGTGATGATGCCCATCAGCAGGGACCGCACCTCGCCCGACTTCAGCAGGACCACCAGGACGGCGGCGAAGCCGCACGCGGCGAGCGTCGTGATGGCGTACTCGGCGGTGGTCGCGCCCGTCTCGTCGTCCAGGCGGTCGACAGGCGTCGCCTCCTGCCGCGTCACCGTCTCTCCGCCCTCGGGTGCTCGGGTCTCTCGCGACTCGATGATCGTCATCGCTGCTTCCTTCCTCGGTGCCCACGCGGGCACCTGTCGTGGGCGGACCGGCGCACCGGTCCGCCCGGCCGGGAGCGTCCCGGCCGTCCAGAGGGCAGGGGCCGATCACGGCCACACCTGCGAGAATGACCCACCCAGCAGGGAGGCCACGGTGGGCACGATCCCCAGCAGCACGAAGGCGGGCAGCAGGGTGGCTCCCGTCGGCAGCACGAGGCGCACAGCGAGCCGCGCGGCCGCCGCCTCCGCGTCGCGTGCCCGGCCACGACGGGCGTCGGCCGCGTTCGAGTGCAGCAGCCCCACCAGGTCGGCACCGGTCGTCTCACCGACCAGGGCCGCCTCTCGCAGTGGAGCGAGCGCGGGCCCCACGCCCGCCAGTGCGATCGCGACCGGTGCTCCGGCGCCGAGCGCCTTCCCGGCGTGCTCGAGGGAGGGCACCGCATCATCGCCCTCGAGGGCATCGGCGACCGCGACCAGGGCGGAGGCGAGCGGTGCTCCGGTGGCGAGCGGGCCGGCGACGAGGTCGAGCACGATGGAGGCATCGACGGCGCCTGCTGCGGGCTCCTCGCGCGCCGAGCGCACGAGCGATCGCATCCACCACCAGCCCGCCGCGGTGAGCGCGGCGCCGAGGACGCCGAGCAGTCGGCCGCCGCCCGTGAGCAGGAGACCGAGCGGATCGGCGCCGAGCAGCATCCCCAGGCCGATCCCGAGGAGGGGCAGGGCGAGCAGGATCCGGGCGGTCGCGACCGGTCCCGCGAACGCGCTGCGCCGCGCGAGGTCCGCATCCGCCACGGCGCGCAGGGCGTCGGCGAGCGTGAGCAGCACGGGACCCGCGGGTGCCCCCGTGCGCTCGCACAGGGCCAGGGCGGCACCGAGGGCGGCGACCTCGCCGCTGCGGGCCAGGCGGGCGGGTGCTGCGCGACGGGGGTCGGCTCCGGCGCCCACGGCGCGCGCGAGCTCCCGCAGCGGTCCGACGTCCGTCGTGGTGGCGACCGCGCCCCAGGCCGCCCGCGGGGCCACCCCCGAGCCGACCACGGTCGCGATCCGCTCGACCAGCCGAGCGACGTCGAGCGGCCCCGGTCGTGCGGAGCGTCGCGCCCGGGAGCGCTCGGTCGCGGCGGCGCGTCCCCCAGGCGACGGCGGTGCCGCGACGACGAGCAGCCCCGCTCCCAGGATGGCGGCCACGGCGACGGGGATCATCGCGGGCTCCCCGGATCCATCCCGAGCCGACGGGCGAGGCCGGGCCAGGCCGGGCCAGCCGTCATCGCGCCGTCCAGCTCGAGTGCCGTGCGCGCCCGCAGGCGTCCGACATCATCCCGATCGAGGCACGCGATGTGCTCGAGCGTGCGGCACCCCGCCCGGCGGCCGAGGTGGAGGACGACGTCGAGAGCGCTCGCGGCCTGCGTCGCCAGGGCCAGGGGATCGAGGCCCCCGAGCACGCCGAGCGCCTCGAGCCGGGCCGGCACGTCGGCGGCCCGATTGGCGTGGACCGTCCCGCAGCCGCCCTCGTGGCCCGTGTTGAGCGCCTGCAGCAGCTCGCGCACCTCGGCGCCCCGGCACTCGCCCACCACGATCCGATCCGGGCGCATGCGCAGGCACTCCCGCACGAGGGCGACGAGACCGATCCCGCCCGCGCCCTCGGTGTTCGCGTGGCGCGCCTGGAGGTGCACCACGTGGGGATGCGCGGGATCGAGCTCGTGCGCGTCCTCGACGACGACGATCCGCTCGCTCGCGGGAGCGGCCGACAGCATCGCGCCGAGCACGGTCGTCTTGCCGGTCCCCGTGCCGCCGCTGACGAGGAAGGCGATGCGCCTCGCCACGATCCGCTCGAGCACCTCGCGCGTGAACGGCGTGAGGGAGCCGCTGCGCTCGAGCTCGGCGAGGGTGAAGCGCGCGGCGGCCGGCCGCCGCAGCGAGATCAGGGTCCCGCCCGTGGACAGCGGCGGGAGCACGGCGTGCAACCGGGTCCCGTCGGGCAGATGCGCGTCCACGCACGGGGACGCGTCGTCCAGGCGACGGCCTCCCGCGGTCGCGAGGCGCACCGCGAGCGCACGCGCCTCGACGGGGTCGAGGTGGACGGCCGTGCGATGCAGACCGCTCGCATCGTCGACCCAGACGGAGCCGTCGGCGTTGACCAGCACATCCGTGACACCGGGCACGGTCAGCTCCTGGAGCGGTCCGAGCCCCTGCACGTGATCGCGCACCGCGACCGTCAGGCGCAGCAGCTCCGCGGCGCCGATCACCCTGCCCTCGTGGTGCAGGAGACGTGCCACGCGCGGGACGTCGACGTCGCCCGGGGCGGTCACGAGGTCCTCGCGCACCCGCTCGAGCAGGGAGGCCGGCACGGCTGACGTCGCCGCCCGGGAACTCATCGGCCCTCTCCTGCATCCGCGGCGAGCTGGTCGAGCAGGCGCGTGCACGCGACGTCGGCCCCCCGCCGACGCACGTCGAGCAATGGCACGGTCCCTGCCGGTGCGTCCCGGAACGTCCCGCTCGTCCGCAGGCCGAGGTGCTCGGCCACCTCCCCCGGCGACAGGGGACCGGTGCGCCGAACGATCAGGTGCATCTGCTCGCGCCGCAGGCCCCAGCCGCGCAGGCGGCGGCCCGCGGCACGGGCGGCGTGGTCCGTCGCGGGCACGACCAGCACGACATGGTCGAGCAGGGGGAGGACGGCCTCGACGGTGCCGGGTCCGACGTCCACGACGACCGTGCCGTCGAGCGGGGCGAGCGCTGCGACGGTCGCCGCGGCCTGCTCGGGCGTGGGCAGAGCGGCGTCGCGGGCGACGAGCACGTGGACGCCGTCGACCACGGGGAGTCCATCGCGCAGGGCCGCGCCGTCGTCGCCGCCGAGGCGTCCGATGTCCTCCCACCGCGCTCCCGGCATGCCCGCGGCCTCGACGAGCACGTCGATGCCCCCGCCGAGCGGGTCGGCGTCGACCAGGACCACGGTCGAGCCTGACCGTGCCGCGGCTCCCGCGAGGCGGGCGGCGAGGCTCGATGCGCCGGCGCCACCGCACCCTCCGGCGACGCCGATCACGAGTCCGCGCGAGGCGCGGCGCACGCTCGCGGCCAGCAGGTCGAGCAGTCGGGCGGAGTCGGTCGGCAGCCTCACGACCGCGCGCACCCCGGCCTCGAGGCACGCGCGCCAGTGCTCCTCGCCGATGTCGCCATCGGGGGCGAGTGCGATCGTGGTGCCGGCGGACGGAGCACCGTTCCTTCGGGCACCGCGTCGGGCGAGCACCGCAACGGAGCCCAGGGCGACGCCCGACACGGGATCGTGCGGGGCGACATCCACGAGACGTGCGCCGAGGGCACCGACATGGTCGGCGGCGAGGTAGCGCAGGGCTGTCGGGCCGCCGAGCCAGGAGACGGCGCCAGGGCCTGCGGAGGGGAACACGGAGGCCGGACGCGGTGAGGCCGGGGGCCAGGACGCCGTCGAGGTCCGTGGCGGTGGGGGAGCGAGAGCGGAACGAGTCATGGCGGCATCGTCGACGCGTCAGTCGACCGGGCGCAGCCTCTCCCGCCGGTCGGGGGACGACACTGCCGTGGGGAGGGGATGCGAGAGCCCCGTCGGCCCCTTGTCGCAGCCACGGAGCAGGAGTATGGTGTGAGTCACAACTCGATAAGGGACGCGGAACCCACGTGCGGGTGGTCTCCGTATCGGACCCGGCTCCCCGATGCCGACAGCATCCAGGCAGCCACGCATGACATGCACGCCTGATACCGCGTCCCAGATCGAGTCAGACGGCGTCGCGGGTCACCGCGGCGCCGTTGTCTTGTGCGAGGCAGACCGTGCGTGCTGATGCGGCGCTCCAGGCGGCGGTGGAGCGGAGGCGGCCCGGACATGGGCTCGCTGGCAGACCGTCCGCTTCCGATCACGGTCCGTGAGCGGG
>DAMDHZ010000034.1:26786-28735 GCA_032101665.1 Brachybacterium sp.
GTCGACGATCACGGGTGCGTGGTCCGAGGCGCCCTTGCCCTTGCGCTCCTCGCGGTCGATGCGGGCGTCGGTGACCGCCCGCTGGACGGCGGGGGAGCCGAGCAGGAAGTCGATGCGCATGCCTTCCTTCTTCGGGAAGCGCAGCGCCTGGTAGTCCCAGAAGGTGTAGACGCCCGGACCGGGCGTGTAGGGACGCGCGAGGTCGGCGTAGCCGGCGTCGACGATCGCGCCGAACGCCTCCCGCTCGGGCGCGGTGACGTGGGTGAGGCCCTCGAAGCACCCCATGTCCCACACGTCGTCGTCCTGTGGGGCGACGTTGAAGTCGCCCGCGAAGATCGTGCGCACCTCGGGGTCGGCCGCGAGGTCGCGCGCGCCCTCGGCCCGCACGGCATCGAGCCACCGCAGCTTGTACGCGTAGTGCGGATGGTCGATCTCGCGGCCGTTGGGCACATACAGCGACCACACTCGCAGCCCGTCGCCGACGACGCCCGAGAGCATGCGGGCCTCGACGACGCCGCCCTCCTCCTCGGGCCAGGTCGGCACGGCCTCCATCGCGACCCGCACGTCCCGCAGGCCCACGCGCGAGATCAGCCCCACGCCGTTCCACTGGTTGAGGCCGTGCACGGCCGTCTCGTAGCCGGCGTCGTGGATCGCCGTGAGGTCGAGCTGCTCGGGTCGGGCCTTGAGTTCCTGGAGGGCGAGCACGTCCACGTCGTGGCGCTGCAGGAACGCGACGACGCGGTCGGTCCGGGCACGCAGGGAGTTGATGTTCCAGGTCGCGATGCGCATGGAGGAAGTCTAGGAGGTCGCGCGGCGGCGTTCGGGGCGCCAGTACCCGCAGAAGTCGACGCTCGTCTTCGGCATGCCCCGGCGCAGTGCCCGCCGACGGGCCTCGAGCACGGCCGAGGACTCCCCGACGACGTACAGGTAGCCACGCGGGTCGAGGGCGTGGTGGTCGAGCTCCTCGAGCAGCGCGGCGCCCGCGGTGCCGCCCGCCCGCACCCTCCAGTGCACGTCGAGATCGGCGTGGGTCTCGAGCTCGCGGCGATCGTCGGCATGCGGCACCTCGAGCAGGAGGGTCGCGCGGGCCGCGGCGGGCAGCGAGCGGGCGATGCCCTCGACGCCGGGCAGGCCCGACTCGTCCGACATGATCACGACGGGTTCCCCGCCGCCGTCCGCGGCGGTGCCGGCAGGGTTGAAGATGATCCCCTGGTCGAGGAAGCCCACGACGTCCCCCGGGCGCGCGGCGAGCGCCCAGCTCGCCGCGATGCCCTCGACCCGTCCGGTGTCCGCCGAGGTGTGCACCACGAAATCGATGTCGATCCGCCACGCGCCGTGCGCGCGGCGCGCCTCGCGCACGGTGTAGTTGCGTACGGCCGGACGCGTCTGCTCGTCCATGCTGAGCAGACGCGTGTACCAGCCCTCGGGATCGCCCTCGGGCAGGACGACATCGGATCCCGCCGCGGGGAGGAACAGGCGGAACCACTGGTCGTACCCCATGGCGGTGTACGTCGCGTCGAACGCGGGGTCTGCGCACTCGACCATCACGCGCATGAAACTCGAGCTGAGACGACGGGCGGAGACGACGCGCATGCGCGTGAGAACCGACCGGGCCGGCTTGATCGCCTTCGTCCGGGACTTCTCCTCCTCGGCGTCCGCGCTCGTCGTACGCTCGTCGGTCCGGTCGCTCAGGATGCCGGCACCGCCTTCTCGAGCAACGGCACGAGCCCGTCGATCGTGAACTGGGTGGAGAGGGTGGTGCCCGTCGAGAACGCCTGCGAGAGGTCGCCGTCGATCACGATGGCGTGCCCCTCCTGCACGGTGGGCAGGCGCTTCCATTGAGGGTCGTCGGTGATCGCGGTGGTGTCGATGTAGATCGGGAACGCGACGATCAGGTCGGCCTCGAGCAGGTCCAGCTGCTCGCTCGAGACATCGACCGAGAACCCGCT